>DASWMB010000088.1:0-14461 GCA_036399955.1 Allosphingosinicella sp.
CCCTGCTGCCGCTGCCGTGGGGCCTCGTCCCGCTCGCCGCCGCGGCGGTCGGCAGCCTGTGGATCGCGAGCCTCAGGACGGCGCCGCCCGGCGGCTGAAGCGCCGGCCCCCGAGTCGCTGATCGCGAACCTGAATTAGCCGCAAGAAACGGCGGAAACGAGCCAAATTTGCAATGTAGGAATTTTCAGGTCACAGCCAAAGGCGATGGAGAACTCGCTCGCCTTCGCCCGATTCGCGCCGCTCGACTGGCTGTGCCGGCTGGTGCTCGACGCGCTTGCCGCCCTGGCCCTGATCATGGGGCTGGCGGCGCGCACGATCCGCGGCGGGGGAGCCGGCCGCGCCTCTCGCAGTGTCACCTTTGCGACCTTCCGCGCGCCGCCGCTGCGGCCCGGCGTTCGCCGCAACGCCCTTGTTGCGGCGCAGCATGATCCCTATAGGCTCAGGAACAATCCCGCACAGAAGAGTTATACCTCCATGAGCCTCCGCAACGTGGCCATCATCGCGCACGTCGATCACGGCAAGACCACCTTGGTCGATCAGCTGTTCCGCCAGTCCGGCACCTTCCGCGACAACCAGCGCGTGGAGGAGCGGGCGATGGATTCGAACGACCTCGAAAAGGAGCGCGGGATCACCATCCTCGCCAAGTGCACCTCGGTCGAGTGGGAGCATGACGGCGAGACCACCCACATCAACATCGTCGACACGCCCGGCCACGCCGATTTCGGCGCCGAGGTGGAGCGCATTCTCTCGATGGTCGACGGGGTGATCCTGCTCGTCGACGCGGCCGAAGGGCCGATGCCGCAGACCAAGTTCGTGACCGGGAAGGCGCTCGCGCTGGGGCTTCGCCCGATCGTCGTCGTCAACAAGATCGACCGGCCGGACGCGCGCCCGGCCGAAGTGCTCGACGAATGCTTCGAGCTGTTCCTCAGCCTCGACGCGACCGACGAGCAGCTCGATTTCCCGACCCTCTACGCCTCGGGCCGCGCCGGCTATGCGGGCCTCACCGACGACGTCCGCTCGGGCGATTTGACGCCGCTCTTCCAGACCATCGTCGACCATGTCCCGCCGCCCACCGCCGATCCCGACGGCTCGTTCCGGATGATCGCGGTCCTGCTCGACCGCGACCCGTTCCTCGGGCGGATCCTCACCGGCCGGATCGAGAACGGCCGGCTCGACGTCAACATGCCGATCAAGGCGCTGGACGTCGACGGCAACGAGGTCGAGTCGGGCCGCGCGACCAAGGTCTTCGCCTTCCGCGGCCTCGAGCGCGTGCCGGTCGACAGCGCCCAGGCGGGCGACATCGTCGCGATCGCCGGGCTCACCAGGGCGACCGTCTCGAACACCATCGCCGAGACCGCGGTGACGCGGCCGATCGCGGCGCGGCCGATCGATCCGCCGACGCTCGCGATGAGCTTCGCGGTCAACGACAGCCCCTATGCGGGGCGCGACGGCGACAAGGTGCAGAGCCGCGTCATCCGCGACCGGCTGGAGCGCGAGGCCGAGGGCAATGTCGCGATCCGGCTCACCGAGAGCCAGGAGAAGGACGCGTTCGAGGTCGCCGGGCGGGGCGAGCTGCAGCTCGGCGTCCTCATCGAGACGATGCGGCGCGAGGGCTTCGAACTTTCGATCAGCCGGCCGCGGGTGTTGTTCCGCGACGGCCCGAACGGGCGCGAGGAGCCCTATGAGACGGTCGTCATCGACGTCGACGAGGAGCATGCCGGCACGGTCGTCGAGAAGATGGCGCAGCGGAAGGGCGAGATGACCGACATGCGCCCGTCCGGCGGCGGCAAGACCCGGCTCACCTTCTCGGCGCCGTCGCGCGGCCTCATCGGCTATCACGGCGAGTTCCTCTCCGACACGCGCGGCACCGGCATCATGAACCGGCTGTTCGAGAAATACGGGCCCTACAAAGGCCCGATCACGGGGCGGCAGAACGGCGTCCTCATCTCGATGGAGCAGGGCGAGGCCGTCGCCTATGCGCTGAACGCGCTGGAGGAGCGGGGCATATTGTTCATCTCGCCCGGCGAGAAGCTCTACGAAGGCATGATCATCGGCGAGAACGCCAAGCCGCAGGATCTGGAGGTGAACCCGCTGAAGTCCAAGCAGCTGACGAACTTCCGGGCGAGCGGCCCGAAGGACGAGAGCATCCGGCTGACGCCGCCGCGGCGGATGACGCTGGAGCAGGCGATCGCCTACATCCAGGACGACGAGCTGGTGGAGGTGACGCCGAAGAGCATAAGGCTGAGGAAGCGGTATCTGGATCCGCATGAGCGGAAGCGGCAGAGCCGGAAAGCCGAAGCCGCCTAAGCGGCAAGGCGAGCCGCCGAGCGCAGCGACGCCGGCGTGAAACGCCGCCGGAGCAGCGCGAAGAGACGGCGAAGGCCGGCCAGCCTGCTGCGAAGCAGTCAGGTCTGACGTCACGAATTCAGTTCGTGACGGCTGACAGCGCGGCATTGGTTCACGCGGAGGCGCGGAGGCGCGGCCTTTGCTTTTCGAAACCGCGTCTCCTAGCATGACATGATGCCTGCGACGTCGAGTGCATCAGTGCGTGGAGATCGGCCCCTTGCAGACGGAGTCGAGGATAAACTGGGCTTCAGAGATGTTGCAGCGCGCATTGCGCTGTCCTTGGTTGATCACGCCTCGGACGACGGGTTGGTTGTAGGGATTGATGGCCGCTGGGGATCAGGGAAATCCAGCCTCCTCTATCTAATTGAGGACGAATTGCGGTCACTGCCGTCTCAACAACGCCCGATTATCATTAATTTTCGTCCTTGGTTGGTTGGGAACCGCGATTCGCTAATTACCAATGTTTTCGCCGAGTTGTCCAAAGAGTTGGACCATGTCGCGTTGAGCCAAGGCGATGCCTCGCCCCTTACGATCACGAGAGCCAAGCAAGCCCGTGAAACCCTCCGCAAGTTTACCGAAGGCTTGAGCAGAGCGGGTGCTGCAGTTGAGGTGGTCGGCGACGCCAGTGGCTTTGCGCCGATAAAATGGGCGGGGAAAGGCATCAAGGCAGTTGGTGATATTGCAAAAGGCAAGCGCAGTCCTCCGCAACTGACGGAACTGAAGGATAAGCTAACCGGCTCGCTACGGAGCCTGGGCCAGAGATTTGTCGTAACGATAGATGATGTAGACCGCCTCGATCCGGACGAGGCGGTCGAGGTGCTAAGGCTGGCGCGGTCCGTCGCCGACCTCCCGAACATTGTCTACTTAATGTGCTACGACAGCGAAATCTTAAGTCATAATATCGAGCGCGCTACCGGTACGAAGTCGGGCCGAGACTACTTAGAAAAGACTGTTCAACTCGCTGTAATGGTACCTAGCCCAGAGCCTTTCCAGCTAAGGCAGTGGTTTAGCGACGATTTACACGAGATCGCCTCGACGAAGTCCGAAGAAGAACTCTCCCGTCTCAAAACCGTAATTGACTACGAGGGAGGGCGCCGGTTACGAACGCCCAGAGCTGTCGTCCGAGCGATGGACTCGATCAGGTTCTTTTGGCCTCCGTTGCGGGAGGCGCGCGCCGACTTAGCAGACCTCGTGTGGCTATTGCTTATAAAGGACGGGAGCCCAGCGCTTTATCGGTGGATAGAAAGCTACTGTGCAACTGCCGCTCTCACGTCACTCGGCACTGCTCGCGTGGATGATGATGAGAGGGCCCGCGATCTTTCGAAGCTCAATGAGATAGCGGGCGAAGGCTTTTTCGCGGACCTTATGTATCGCCACTACTTCGCTGAGCAGCTTCCGGGCGTCGATGTCGACTTTGCTCAAGAAGGCGGAGCCTTCAGGCTGTATCAGAAGGTTAGCGATGCGGAGCGTGACGCGGCTATTCGTGCAGCACGTCTGGCTAGCCCGGACCACTACCGGCTATATTTCGCGCTTTCGAGTCCTTCATTTGCTCTTCCGCGCGAGAGCTTTGTGGCGATGTGGAGCGCTGCTGCCGCATCTCCACAAGCGGTACGACAGGTCCTCTTGGATCTGCACGCGGAGAGCGCCGTCGGGCCGCTCAGCAAAGCTGACATGATGTTGGAGAGAATGAGAGCGGGTGTACACGACGTGTTGTCCCCTATTCAATGTATGAACCTCCTCACAGGCTTTTCTTTGTCTATGGATGAGGCTTATCGACGCCGTCCGTTCGACCGGTTCTGGCTCAGCTCTCTTTAGGATCGAGCAGAACGTCTGGTCCCGCTTCTGCTCGCGCGATTATCGCAGGAGCAGCGTGGCTCGACCATTGACGGGATGTTCAGCAACGGGGAGGTCGGATGGCTAACATCCCTATTTCGCCGGGAAGTATTTTCGCACGGCCGGTACGGTAATCGCCGCCGTCCTGAGGAGGACTGGCTTTTCAATGACGGAGAGCTCGATCACATCACGGCGGTCATGCTAGACAGGTATCGCGGGATGTCGTTTGACCAGGTCCGCAGCGGCCTAGATGTAATCAGTCTGCTGTTCGCTTGGCAGCAAGGTGGCGATCCTGTTGGCCCCCAGGAGCTTATTAGTACTGCTATCGCTACGGATGCAGGGCTTATTGAGACGTTAGAAAGCCTTGTAAGTACGGTCACTAGCTCCAGTGGCTCTAAAACGATCCTCAAAAAGGATAATCTTTCTGCGTTCCTCGACTACGATGCGGTTGTGCTGAGGGTTAATGATCTGCAGAAAGATAGTGCGCTAGGCGAACGAGCGAAGCGCCTCTCGGCTGCGTTTCAAGAGGGTGCCGGGTATTGACGGCGGCGAGCTAGGTTGCTCGAAGCGCCAGGTGAAAGCCGTGCCGGGCCTTCGAAGCCGGCTTCGGTAGGGCACAGGCACCATACCCTGCGCAACTTCGTCAGAATCCGGTATATATCCCGCAAAAGTTGCGGTATCCGATGGGTCGTGCGAACGAAGCAGACGCGTGGCGACCAGACCTTTTTTGAGGAGCTGAGCGAGGATCTCCGGACCGTCAGCGCGGCGTTGGCACGCTATGCCGCAGAGGAGAAGGCTCGGCGACACGCAGCGGCGCGGGAGCGGGTTACGGCTTCGCAGGTTCGGGCGGTGCTCGCGGCGCGATATGCGCGGTCCGAGCGGCTGGGGCTGGACCTCGCCAATCCGGGATGGAGCCTGCTTCTGGAGTTGTTCCGGGCGGAGCTGGAGAAGCGGCCGGCGCGGCTCGCGCGGATCGCGGCGGATGCGCGGGTGCCGGGGACGACGGCGCTGCGCTGGGTCGAGGCGCTCGCCGGCGCCGGGCTGGTGCGACGCGATCCGCATCCGGAGCATGAAGGCGTCTATTTTCTCGCGCTCACCGACGCAGGAAGCGAGGCAATGGAGGACTATTTCATCCTGCTCCTGCTGGGCTGGGCGGAGGCCGACGCTCCGGAATGGAGCGGCTGATCGTCCGATCCGGGATATTTCCCGTGGAGTCATATCCCGCGATGCGCCGACAAGGGCGGGATGGACGAGGCCGCCAAGCAGGAGGTGAAACGCCGCTTCGGCGCGCGGCTCCGCAAGCTGCGAAAGGCGCAGAAGCTGTCGCAGGAAAAGGTTGCGCTCAAGGCGGGGATCGATCGCTCATACTTCGGGGCGATCGAGCGGGGGGAAAACAGCGTCAGCCTGATCAACATCCACCGCATCGCCGACGCGCTTGGCGTGGAGGCGGCCGAGCTGTTTCGGGGCTGAACGCGCAAGATCGATCCTTCGACGGACGCATCTCGACTTCGCTCGATGCTGCTCAGGATGAGCGGGAGGGGCGAGAGCAATGTCAGCCTGATCAACATCCACCGCATCGCCGACGCGCTTGGCGTGGAGGCGGCGGAGCTGTTCCGGGGCTGAGGCTGCGGCGGGTTGAACTTAGCCAAGTGTCTGGCTAAGTTTCGACCATGGCGACCGTCAGCGTCCATGAAGCGAAGACGAACCTCTCGCGGCTGATCGCGCAGGTCGAGGCGGGGGAGGAGATCGTCATCACCCGCAACAACAAGCCGGTCGTCCGCCTGGTCCGCGAAGGGGCGGCGAAGAAGAAGCCGCTGCTCGGCGCGATGAAGGGGCAGTTCACGGTCGACGACAGCGTCTTCGAGCCGATGTCGGAGGAAGAGCTCGCCCTCTGGTACGACGGCAAGATTTGAGGCTGCTCCTCGACACCCACGCGCTTCTATGGGCCGTGCTGGACGACCCGAAGCTCTCGCGCGCGGCAAGGGCGGCGCTTTCGGACGGCCGGAACGAGATCCTGATCAGCGCCGTCTCGATCTTCGAGATCACGCTGAAGCACCGCCTCGGCAAGCTCAGCCAGGCCGATGCCTTCGTGCGGCACCACATGCGCGTCCTGGCGGAGCTCGCCTGGACCCCGATTTCGGTCTCGTTCGAGCACGCCTCCCTCGCCGGCTCGCTCGACATCCCGCACAAGGACCCGTTCGACCGCCTTCTGATCGCGCAGGCCAGGATCGCGCGCGTCCCGATCGTCTCGAACGAGGCGGCGTTCGACGCGTTCGGAGTCGAGCGGATCTGGTGACGCGCGGCGTTCGCGCCAGCGCTCAGCCGGCGGGGCGCCTGCGCTCGCGCAGCCGCCGCGCGGCGCGCGCGATCCGGACGACGGCTTCCGCGATCGCCGCTGCGAGCGAGAGGCAAAGGCCGAAGAAGGGAATGATGAGGCCGGGGCTGTCCGGTCCGCCGAGCGTCATCACCGATCCGATCCCGGCGAAGAAGATCAGGCCCAGGACGAAGAAGGCCAGCCTGCCGACCGGCCGGACGAGCAGGAGCAGCGCTGCCGGCACGAGGATGAACGGCCACAGCCAGAGCAGCTCCTCAGCGATGAACAGCGCGCTTTGCATGGTTCGACCTTCCCCGACCTCTGCCTAGCGCAGCTACGTCGGAGCGTCACGCCGAAGCGGATGGGCTGGAGCAGGCGGCGGCCGCGGAGCTATTCCGGGCGGGATCGTCGCACGGCGTGCGGGCCAGCGATTCGCCGGCCCGCCGCCCGCTGCGCCGTCTATCTCGGCTGCCAGGTGACGTACCAGCGGCCGCCGGTGGCTTCGGTGCAGTGCCAGTGGCTGTCGAACAGGCGGTTCCATTCGCCGCCGCTGAGGCCGCGGTTCTGGGGGTCGCGCATTTCGGGATTGTCGCGCAGGCGGTTGCGGAACTGCTGCATCGCCGCCTGGCACTGGCCGCGGCTGGAATAGCCGGCCGCATCGGCCCAGGGCGCGCGCTGGCCGTGCGAGAATTGCGCGGACGCCATCGCGGGGACGATCAGCGCGGCCGCGCCGAGCGCTGCGATCATGGTCTTCCTCATCGGTCTCTCTCCTCTTCGAAAGCCCCGCCCGCGGCCGGGTTCGGCGGAGGGGTAAACGCCCGGCGAGGCTGGAAAAGTCCTCGGCTCGTCCGGCGACTCGCTCCGGCGGGCGCCCTTTACGGTCCCTAAACCCGCAGCGGGCTAGCCATGCCGGGCATCGTTGGGGGGCAGGTTGATGATCGAAAGCGCGGCAGGCGGGGGCGAACTCACGGCGAGCGCGGGCGGCGGGGCGGGCGGCGAGGCGGGCGGCGAGGGCGCGGTGCCGTTCGCGCCGGTCGGACAGGAGTTCACGGTCAACTCGACCTATTCGCGGGCGCAGTCCGACAGCGCGACCGCCGAGCTCGCCAACGGGAATTTCGTCGTCGTCTGGTACGAGGCGGACTATGGCAGCTCGGCCAACCGCCTTCTGAAGGGCCAGATCTACGAGGCGGGCGGCAGCCCGGCCGGCGGCGAGCTGACCTTCGGCCTCGCCGGCGGCCACAGCCCGACCGTCGCGGGGCTCGCGGGCGGCGGGTTCGTCATCGTCCATGTCAGCGGCGGGCTCAGCGCGCAGATCTACGACGATTCCGGCGGCGCTTTGGCCCCGCCGTTCCGGATCATCCAGTCGACGGCGAGCGCGTTCGGCCAGAACGCGCCGGACGTCGCCGCCTTGCCCGATGGCGGCTTCGCGGTCGTCTGGGAGGACGAGCGGACGAGCGGCGGCGACGTCAGCCGGCTGGGCGTGCACCTGCGCGCCTTCGACCGCTACGGCGCCACGGTCGGCGCCGACGTGCTGGTCAACACCGCGACCTCGCGCAGCCAGTTCGACGCGTCGATCGCCGTGTTCGCGGACGGCGGCCATGTCGTCACCTGGAGCGACACCGGCGCCGGGGGCTACATCAAGGGCCAGCTCTTCGACGCCGCCGGCGGCAGGATCGGCACCGAGTTCGTGATCAGCAATGCCAGCGCGGTGGGCTCGTCGGTGGCGGTGCTCGAGGACGGGAATTTCGCCGTCGCCTGGTACGAAGGCGGCGTCCACCACGTGCAGCGCTTCACTCAGGCCGGCACGGCGGTCGGATCCGAAGTGAGCGTGACCGCGGCCCTCGGCGGGGTCCAGGTCGGTCCGGAGCTCGCGGCGCTCGCCGACGGCGGCTTCGCCATGTCCTGGACGACCGAAGGCACGGCGGCGCCGGGCGACGGCTCGGGCAAGGCGGTGGCGCTGCAGATCTACGATGCGGGCGGCGTGGCGGAAGGCGGGCCCCGGACGGTCAACGGCCAGACCGGCGGCGACCAGCACGATCCGGCGATCCTCGGGCTCGCCGGCGGCAGCTTCGTCGTCGCTTGGACCGACCTCAACGGCACCAGCGCGGACGATGATGAAGTGAAGGCGCAGCTGTTCGCGCGGCAGGTGCCGAACGAGGCGCCGCGCATCGTCTCGAACGGAGGCGGCACCTCCGCGGCTCTCGGCGTTGACGAGGGCGCGACGGCGGTGACGACGGTCACGGCGACGGACTCGGACGGGCCGGACGCGGTCGTCTATTCGATCACCGGCGGCGCCCACGCCGCCTTGTTCGCGATCGACGCGGCGACGGGCGCCTTGCGCTTCGTCGAGGCGCCCGATCATGAGGCTCCGGCCGGCGGATCGGGCAATTTCTACACCGTCGTCGTGGCCGCGAGCGACGGCGCGCTGAGCAGCTCGCAGTCGATCCAGATCCTGGTCGGCAACGTCAACGAAGGCGTGACGATCGCATCGGGCGGCGGCGGCGACAGCGCCCAGGCAGCCCTCGGCGAGAACGCGGCGGCCGTGACCGTTGTCGGCGCGGCCGACGGCGATGGCGATCCGGTCGGCTATTCCATCGAAGGCGGGGCGGACGCGTCCCTGTTCGTCATCGACGCGGCGACGGGCGCGCTCGTGTTCGTGAACGCGCCGGATTTCGAAGCGCCCGGCGACGCCGACGGCGACAATGTCTACGAAGTCACGGTCCGCGCCACGGACGGGACGCTGTCCGACGACCAGGCGCTCTCGGTCGCGGTCGCCAACGCCAATGAAGGTGTCGCGATCACGTCCGGCGCGGCTTTCTCGGTCGAGGAGAACGGCCGTGCCGTCGCCGTCGTGGCGGCGGCCGATCTCGACGGCGATGCGCCGACCTTCTCGATCGCCGGCGGCGCGGATGCCGCGCGCTTCGCGATCGACGCGGCGACCGGCGCGTTGAGCTTCGTCGAAGCGCCGGATTACGAAGTCCCGTCCGACGCCGGTGCCGACAACGCGTACGTCGTCGTCGTGGCGGCGACCGACGGCGAGCTCGGCGACACGATGGAGGTGACGGTGACGGTCACCGACGGACCCGACGAGGCGCCGACCGTCGGCGGCAGCGACGGCAACGACGTGCTCGATCTGTCGCGAGGCGTCGACTACCGCGCCTCCGCGGGGGCCGGCAACGACGTCTTCTATTACGGCCGTGCGCTGAGCCGCGCCGACGCCAATGACGGCGGCAGCGGCGTCGACACGCTCGTCCTTCAGGGCAATTATCCGGGTCTGGCGCTTGGCCCGTCGTCGCTCGTCGGGATCGAAGGCATTTCGCTGCAGGGCGGCGGCGTCACGCGCTGGGGGCAGGACGGCACCGGCTCCTACGATTATGCGCTGAGGATGGCGGAGGAGAACACCGCGCCCGGGCAGCAGCTGCGGATCAACGCTCAGTCGCTCGGCGCTGGCGAGGACTTCGACTTCCATGGGGCCGCCGAGAGCGACGGAGGCCGCTTCCTCGTCTATGGCGGCTTCGGGACCGACCTGTTCACGGGCGGCTCCGGCAACGACATCTTCTTCTTCGAGGCCGGCCGCTTCGGCGCCCGCGACCGGATCGACGGCGGCGGCGGCAACGACGCCGTCGTGATCAGCGGATCGGCGGAGGGCGTAGCTTTGCTGTCGGCGACGATCGCTTCCGGCACGCTGGTGTCGGTCGAGGCACTGTCGTTCAACGGCCGCTTCGCCAGCGATCCGAGCGCCCGGCCATCCTATAAGGTCGCTCTCGAGAGCGGCAACATCGCATCCGGCGCGCGGCTGATCGTCAACGGCAGCTCGCTCGAGGCGTCGCAGTCGCTGCGCTTCGACGGGAGCGCGGAAGGGCACGGAAGGCTCCAGTTGTTCGGCGGCGCCGGCGCCGACACCTTCCATGGCGGGGCGAACGCCGATCTCCTTTACGGCGGCGGCGGCGGAGACACGCTCAGCGGCGGCGGCGGCGCCGACCTGTTCCAGTACCGTTCGAAGGACGATTCGGCGGGCGGCGGCGCCGATCGCATCCTCGACTTCGAACCGGGCGTCGACAGGATCGACCTGTCGCTGGTCGACGCCGACGGCAGCGAGGCAGCGGACCAGGCGTTCCGCTTCATCGGCGGCGAGGCGTTCAGCGGCCGCCGCGGCGAGCTCAGGGCCGCGTTCGGCGAGGCCGTCGGCGACTGGCTCGTCGAGGGAGACATTGACGGCGATCGCGTCGCCGACTTCCGGTTTCTCGTCACGACGGCGTCCGGAGACATGATCGCGGCGGGCGACTTCCTGCTCTAGGGCGCCTCGCCGCCCGCCAGAGCCAGGACCGCCGCCCATTCCTCCTCGCGCACGGGGGAGACGGAGAGGCGGGACTGGCGGAGGAGCTCCATCGCCGCGAGGCGGGGCTCGGCCTTGATCTCCTTCAGCGTCACCGGCTGTGGGAGAGGGCGCACCGGCTCGACGGCCACCGAGACCCAGCTCGGGTCCTTCGGGTCCGGCGCCCCCTCGCGCGCGACGCGCATGATGCCGACGACGGCGCGCTCGCTGCCGCTATGGTAGAAGAAGGCCCCGTCGCCCCGCTTCATCGCCTTGAGGTGGAGGCGCGCGGCCGGGTTGCGGACGCCGTCCCATTCGGTGCGGCCGTCGCGGAGCAGGTCGTCCCAGGCGTAGCTGCCGGGCTCGGACTTCATCAGCCACTTCGCCATCGCCCCCCTGTCGCCTTTCGCGACGGCGCCGTCTAGAGGGGAGGGATGGCGCGTTCCGCAGCCCTCGCCGCGCTCCTCTTCGCCGCAGCCGCCTGCGACGAGGTGGCTGGTCCGCAGGCCGCCGGCGGCGGCTCGACGACGCCGCGCTACGAGCGGGCGGCCGATGCCGGTCTCACGCCCGGCGACATGCCGGTGCGGATCGGCGAGCTCGGCCCGAACTTCCCAGCCTGCTATGCCATGGCGCGCTTTCGCGACCGCGTCGTCGCCGAGAACGAGGCCGTTCCGGTGCGCGCCGCACCGTTCGATCAGGCGCGCGAGACGACGCGGCTCGCGGCGTCCGCACAATTCTTCATCTGCACCCGCAGCCACGACCAGCGCTGGCTGGCGGCGGTGTGGGACGAAGCCGAAGGCGCCTCGCCCGATTGTGGCGTCTCGCAGCCGGTGAGCGCCCGCCGGGACTATGGCGGGCCGTGCCGGTCGGGCTGGATTCCCGCCACTTTGGTCCGCTTCGAGAGCGGAATCATCCATCGCGACCCCGGACAAGCAAACTCAAGCGATTGAGTTTACACAACTTTTACATTCGATCCTCGGCTCGTCGACAGCGTTAACCATTTCGTCCGAAATGTGGCGGCGATGTGTTGCGCCGAATCGTAATCTAGGTCAGGGACCCTGCAGCGAATGAACGCAGCGAGAGCGGGAGCCGCCAGAGCCTAGAGCCGGCGGCCAAGCGAGACGGGGGCGTGATCGGGGATGCACAACTGCATCCGGGGGATCACCCAGCCGCACTGACAAAAAGAGGTTCTGGATGATCCGCACCCTTCGTGCCGCGGGCGTTGCCGCGGCTGTCTTCGGACTTGCCATGACGATTGCTACCGGTGTCAGCGCTCCGAGCGCGGCCGCCGTGCCGGTCCTTCCGGCCGCCGCCTTCACCGGCACGCTCGAGGAGCAGGTCGCTTCCGCCGCCCGCGTCGAGACCGACGACCAGCAGCAGGATTGCCTCGCCAGCGCCGTCTATTTCGAAGCGCGGGGCGAGCCGCTGAAGGGCCAGCTCGCGGTCGCCGACGTCGTCCTCAACCGCATGCACTCGCCGAAATATCCGGACACCATCTGCGAGGTGGTCGAGCAGCCCTGGCAGTTCTCCTTCGTCAACGCCACCGGCCGCATCCCCGAGGCCGACCGCTCCTCCGAATCCTGGCGCAACGCCGTCGCGATCGCCCGCATCGCGCTCGCCGGCACCGCGCGCGCCGTCGACAGCGACGTCCTCTGGTATCATGCCGACTATGTCTCGCCGAGCTGGGGCCGCCGCCTGGCCCGCCAGGACCAGATCGGCCTCCACATCTTCTACAGCTGAGGCGGGGGCGCGAGGGGACGGCTCCGGGGGGAGCCGTCCCCGTCGCTGCACATCGGAGTTCACCGGGATGAGGAGCGCCGCCACGGGGGCGAGGCGGCTTTCCCACCCGGTCCGGGCGGCTCCCTTGCGGGGGCCGCCCGCTGCGTTTCAGGCCCTCAATATTCGCGCAGGCGCACCGGCCCCATGACGGACGAGATCGTCACCGCGGGGCCGCCGGCGCCGATCTTCAGATGGAAATCGCCGTCCTCGCCGGTGGTGCGCAAGCGGGGCGAGACGCTCTCGACGCGGCCGTTGACGCTGCTGACATGCACGTCCGCATCCGCGTTCCTGGCGAAGGAGAGATCGACCGGTCCGACGATGCTTTCGATCCGGATGCCGCGCGCTCCGGGGCGCGCGTCGGTGACGGAGAGCCCGCCGGCAATCGAGGTCAGCTCCGCTCCGGCGGTGCCGGCCAGGCTCACCGTGCCGGCGATGCTGTCGAGGCGGACGAAGCCGCCGAGGGCGCCGATCTCGACATTGCCGGCAATGCTCGACAGGCGAACGTCGGTGCGGCGCGGGAGGCGCAGCCGCACCTCCTGATACCCATTGATGTTGCGGCAGCCGGCACGATCCGAAGACTGGACGTTCTCGATGCTGATGCGCGATTCGCTCGTCTCCACCGCGGTGCGGTAACAATCGAGCTCCGCTTGGGTGCGCGCGCTGCGGACGATGCGGAGCTCGGCCGTGTCGCCATCGATCGTCTCGATCGTGACCCCGCCCGCAACGCCGCTGACGCGGACCTCGGCGCCGGCGACGAGGCGATGGCTTCGGTTGATCTCCTCGCGCACGTGCGTCCCGTCGGGCGCGGCCGCGTGGGGGTGGAGCAGGAAGGCCGCGGCCGTCAGGATCGTCGCGGTCGGGAGGAAGGTCATGGATTCGGCTCCTGCGAGGCCGCGTGGCGGCGGAAACCCGGATCCGAGCAAGATTTGCGCCAGCGGGCGGCGAAACGGCGGGCTCGCGCCGATCCAGCCGCGACCGGACGCGGCACGGCACCAGGAGCATGTCCGCGGCCGGACGGGCGCCCGTTCGCTTTCGGACAGGTCAGGGCTCGCGGGCCTTCAGCGTGCGGAAGGTGGCCGAGTAGCGCAGCGTCGCGACGGGGGCGAGGCTGTGCTCCCATTCGCTGCGGCTCGGACCGCGAAGCAGGTAAGCGGAGCGCGGGGCGGCGGCGAGGGTGAAGCGCTCCCATTTCTCGCCGCACCTGCGGCGGAAGCGGAGCGGCGCTTCCGAAACGAGCGAGACGCCGACGACGTCGCCGAAGATCGGACGGTCGCGGTGCCACCCCAGTCCGGCTCCTTCCTCATATTCGATCAGCAAAGCGTGGACGAGGGCGTCCGGGTCGACTCCGGCGAAGTGGGCGGCGCGGACTCGGAGCGGCTCGAGCCAGGCGGGGATCGGATCGGCTTCGGCAAGGCCGCTGCCGTCGAACCGGTACTGCAGGCCGAAGGAAACGGTGCGCCGCTTGCCGGTGAAGCCCTGGAACTCGAACGGCGCGAAGGGGAGGGCGGCGAAGCGGGCGGCGAGCTCGGCCTCCTCCTCGTGGGAGATAAGCTCGGGCTGGTAGACGAGCCCCTCGGGAAGTCCCGCGGGCGGAGCGGCGAACAGGCTCATCTGGTCCGGCTGCATCGCCCGGCTGAACGCGCGAACGCGATTACGGGTTGACGAACGCGAGCAAAATCTGTGAGTTGCGGCCGCGATGACGACCGGATCGATCCTTCCTGCCGCAAACGGCGCCGCTCCCGCGGCGGCCGCATCGCATGCGCAGGCCTGGCTCTGGCGGAGCGCGACGACGTCCGCGGCGGCCCGCCTGCATCGATGGTGACGACCTTCCACTAGGTCAGTGTCCCTGAAGATCAGCCCGCCGCAGCCCGGCG
>DASWMB010000089.1:0-1528 GCA_036399955.1 Allosphingosinicella sp.
CGCTCAAGGCCTGGTTCGACCATGTGCTGCGCGCGCGGGTCACCTTCCGCTACACCGAAGCGGGGCCGGAGGGGCTGATGAAGGGCAAGCGCGCGATCGTCGTCGAAAGCCGCGCCGGACTCTACAGCGAAGGGCCGCTCGCCTCGCTGGACAACCAGGAGCCGCATCTGCGGACGCTGCTCGGCTTCATCGGCATCGACGACGTGGCCTTCGTGCGCGCCGAGAAGCTCGCCTTCGGACCTGAAGCCGCCGCCGCCTCGCTGGCCCGTGCCAGCGAGCAGATCCACGAGCTGGCGCTCGCCGCCTGACGCCGCATAGAAGAGAGAGACGTGAAGATGATCGACATTCGCCCCTTCGGTTCGCTCGGCCACGCCGATCACGGCTGGCTCAATGCGCGCCACCATTTCTCCTTCGCCAGCTATCACGAGCCGGCGCGGATGGGCTGGGGCGCGATCCGCGTCTGGAACGACGACGAGATCGCCCCGCGCTCCGGCTTCCCGCCGCACCCGCACCGCGACATGGAGATCATCACCTACGTCCGCCGGGGCGCGATCACGCACCAGGACTCGATGGGCAATCAGGGCCGCACCGACGCCGGCGACGTCCAGGTGATGACCGCGGGCACAGGCGTCCGCCACGCCGAGTACAATCTCGAGGACGAGACCACGACGCTCTTCCAGATCTGGGTCGAGACGGATCGGCCGGGCTCGGAGCCGGGCTGGGGCGCGAGGCAGTTCCCGAAGGACGAGCGGGCGGGGAGCTTCGTCACCCTCGCCAGCGGCTTCGCCGAGGACGAGGAGGCGCTCAAGATCAACGCCGCCGCCCGCGTCAAAGGCGCGACGCTGAAGGCGGGGGAGACGGCCGAGCTCCGCCTCGATCCGGCGCGCCACGTCTATCTCGTCGCGGTGAACGGGCCGATCGCGGTCAACGGCCATCGCGCCGAGGCGCGCGACGGCGTTGCCGTGACGGGCGAGGAGAAGGTGGAGATCCTTGCGATCGAGGACACGGAGATCGTCCTCGTCGACGCCCGCTGATCGCCCTGCTCCTTCTCCCGCTTGCGGGAGAAGGTTGGGATGAGGGTCTCTTAGGACGTCGAGCCTTGCAGCCGGCGGCGAAAGAAGAAGACCCTCACCCAACCCACTCCCGCCAGCGGGAGAGGGCTCTCGGCGCGGCCTGCTCCTTTCTCCCGCTTGCGGGAGAAGGCTCGGATGAGGGTCTTCCTGCGCCTCTGCGCTGCGGTGCGGAGAGTCACGCCTCCCCGTCGAGATCCTCGGGGTTGAGCTTGTCCCAGGCCGCCGCCCAGGGCGAGTCCGGGTCGAGCTCGCTTTCGAGATAGCGCGGCTTGAGCAGCGCCGGGCTGGTCTCCGCCGGCCGCTCCGGCTTGGCGAGCGCGCGCAGGTCGAAGCGGGTGTCGAAGCGGACGCCGAGCTGCCCGGATCGGGACCAGCGCACGATGCCGGGGACGACACCGCCTTCGCCGAGGTCGAGGACGACGCCTGTCCCCTGGGGGAGCTCCTCGCGGCCTTCG
>DASWMB010000090.1:0-2442 GCA_036399955.1 Allosphingosinicella sp.
CCGCTGGTCTGCGCGCCGTAGCTCGCCGAGATCGGGCCCGAGACGAGCGCGGCGATGTTGGCGGGAACGGCGCCTGTGCCGCTGACGCCGCCGCGCTGACGGTCGCCCCTCGTATCGGCGACGAGCGCATGGGCCTCGCCGCCGCTCCCGAAGGACAGCCGCTCCTCGCTGCCGATCGGCCGGAAGGCGGGAACGTTGACGAGCAGCCGGTTCGCCCCGGCCGGGCAGAACAGGCGGATCGCGGCGGGACCGGAGGCGGCGGCGAGGACCAAAGCGGCGCCTTCGCCGCTCGACTGCAGGTCCCAGCGGGCGGCGGCGGCGGGTGCGGGCGCGGCGGCGTTCGCGACGGGAGCCGCTCCGTTGGCGCCGGCGGCCGCGGCGTTCGCTTCGTTGGCGGCGGGCGGCGCCGGCCCGTCGGGGGCCCCGTCGCAGGCGGCGAGGAACAGAAGAACGGTCAGTCCGGACCTGCGCATGGCGGCGATCCTCCTCACCCGCTCGTCCCATCGCCGGCGCCGCCCGTCAAGGGAGGGGACGGGGATCCGCCGTCGCCCCGATCGGCGGGACCGGCGAACTGGACGAGATCCCAGAGGTTGCCGCACAGGTCCTCGAACACGGCGACGGTGCCGTAGGCGTGGGTGGCGGGCTCGCGGACGAAGCGGACGCCGCGCCCGCGCATCGCCTCATGGTCGCGGGCGAAGTCGTCGGTGGCGAGGAACAGGAAGACGCGCCCGCCCGCCTGGTTGCCGATGAAGCGTTCCTGCGCGGGCGTCGCGGCGCGGGCGAGGAGGATGGCCGCGCCGCCCTCGGGAGCGCCGGCCGGGGCGACGAGGACCCAGCGCTTGTCCTGCCCGGGCTGGTATGTGTCCGCGACGAGCACGAAGCCGAGCTTGTCCCGGAACCAGGCGATCGCCTCGTCATAATCGCGGACGATGAGGGCGACATGGGCGAGGGACCGGGTCATCGGCCGCACCCTAGGCGCCGAACGCCGGTGCGCGAAGCCTCGGGATGGCGCGAGGCGGGGCGGATCGCCTAAGAGAGGCGCGTGCTTCGCTCCTGCGCCCTCACCGCCCTCCTGCTGCTCGCCTCCTGCGGCGACGCTGCCCGCGACGACGCCGCGGCGGCGGCGAACGCCTCCAATGCCGCCGCGAACGCCGCCGCGGCGAAGGCGCAGGAGCCGCTCCCGGACACCGTCCGCGTCCGGCTGGAGACCGAGGCGGGCGATATCGTGCTCGCGCTCGATGCGAAGCGCGCCCCGGTCACGACGGCCAATTTCGTGCGCTATGTCGACGCCGGCCGCTTCGACGGCACCAGCTTCTACCGCGCGTCGAGGACGCCGGGGGCCGAAGGCCGCGGCTTCATCCAGGGCGGCATCCGCCGCGACGTGAGGCGCATGTACCCGGCCATCACCCACGAGCCGACCAGCGAGACCGGGATCAGGCATCGCGAGGGCACCATCTCGATGGCGCGGGCCGAGATGGGCGCCGGCGCGATCGGCGACTTCTTCATCACCGCCTCGGCCATGCCGTCGCTCGACGCCCGGGGCGACAGCCAGGGCTATGCCGCCTTCGGCCGCGTCGTCGAAGGGATGGACGTGGTGCGGCGCATCCTCGCGGCGCCGACGGCGGCGAACGCCGGACGCGGCGCGATGCGCGGCCAGATGCTCGCCCCGCCGGTGCGGATCCTGCGCGCGCGGCGAGCGGAGGAGGCCGAGGGGGACTCCCGGCCGGACGAGAAGACTTAGGGGAGGAGCGTGGCGCAATGAGCTTCGGCGGCGGGGCCGATCAGCCGGTCGCGACGCCGGGCGCGTCCGCGGGCGGGGCGTTGCGGCCGGGCACCTTGAACTTCGCCGCGACGAAAGCGGGGCCCGAGGGGGTCATGAGACGGCTGATGCGGACTTCCTCGTCGGCGGCCAGCGTGCCGAGGTCCGCTTCGCCGTCGGGCAGGAGGATGATGACGCGCTTGCCAATGGCGACGTCCACGGCGGGCCAGGTCGAAGAGGGGTCTTCGGCCTGCTGCCGGGCCCAGCGCCTCAGCGACTCGTAATAAGGCGGCTGCCGCCAGGCCATCGGGAAGCCGGGATCGACGCAGACGGTGAGATGGCCCCGCTCGCTCACGATGATGGCGAACTTGGCCCGCTCCGGCTTCCACTCGGGCCCGAGCTTCTCCGAGCGCAGCCATTCGCAATAGAAGTCGCGGCAGCCGGCGGGACGCATGTCGTAGATCGTGCACCCCCTGGAGGGGCGGCAATGCGAACACCAGCTGCCGGCGGGCTTGGCCAGCTCGCTGACGCCGACCACCTTGCAGCACAAGGTGCAGGTTCCGCAGGTGCGGCCGGCGACGAGAGCGGGAGGGGGCGCCGTGGCGGTCGTCATGCCGGCGAGCCTAGCGTCTCGGCCTTGCGACAGGAAGACGTCGTCGCGGTCGGCGGGCGGGCGGGGCGTG
>DASWMB010000091.1:0-8748 GCA_036399955.1 Allosphingosinicella sp.
CGCGGCCGGTAGGGCGCCTGCGCGATCGCGGGATCGATCCCGCCAGCGGCGCCCGCCGCTTCCGCCGCCGCCTCGCCGAGCCGCCGCCCCGCCTCCTTCGCCGGCCCGTCGGCGATGGTCGACATGGCGAGCGCATAGCTCTCCTCGATCGCGGCGCGCTGCGCCGGGTAATGGCTCACCAGGACCTTGAACGCCGCGGTCGCCGCCGCCGCATCCTGCGAAGCGGTCGGATCGGCGGCGGCCGGGAAGCTGAGGTAGGAGCGGTAGCGCGGATCGATCCGGTTCAGCGCCTCGAACATGGCGAGCGCGGTCCGCGTCGTCACCCGCGCCTGGTCCGGCGTCTGCGGCGTCGCCGAACCCTGGGAGGCCGCGCCGAGGCGGCCGGCCAGCTCCATCCACTCGCAAACCGTGTCGGCCGAGGCCGGCTGCGCCGCGAAAAGGGCCGCCGCTGCGGCCATGAGCATCGTCTTGCGTCCAGTCATCCCTGCCTCCTGTCGTATTCGCCGCTTGCGCGGGCCGATGGACAGGAGTATTAGGATTATAACACACCTCGGACCATGATTTGGAGGCCCAAAGACATGATCGCAGGTTGCATCGACAAAATGCGGCACGAGGACTGCGGAAGCTGCGAGCGCAAGGATGCCTGCGCCTCGTTCTTCTCCGGCCTGTTCGCCCCCGGCGGCGCCTTCGCGGCAATGCCGCGAACTGGAGCGGCGCCGACGGCGAGGCCGAGGCCGACCCGCGGCGAGCGGCCCACGCCCGCATCAGGGCTCAAGCCGTTCCTTTCCTTCCTCGGCCGGGTCGCGTCTGCGCTGGAAGTGGCGACCACTCCGAAGCCGACGGCGAAAAAGTCGAGCGCACTGCGCAAAGCGGTCGAGGAGCGGATCGAGCCGATGCTTGCGACGGGCGGGATCCGGATCGCGGAGGTGGCGCGCGGGCTCGGGCTCAGCCGTCAGACGCTCTACCGCCGTCTCAAGGCCGAAGGCGTCACCTTCGAGGAGCTGCTGGACGGCCTGCGCCGCCGCCTCGCCCTCCGCTACATCCGTGACGAGGGCCTGTCGGTGAAGGAGACCGCCTACCGCCTCGGCTTCTCGGATCCCGCCGCCTTCTCCCGCGCCTTCAAGCGCTGGACCGGCTCGAGCCCGACATCGCCGAACCGCTGAGCGAAGTTACGCCGTCGATAAGCAGGCGGCTGCTTCAGCGCAGCCTTTCGCGGCGAAGGCGCGGCCAGAGCCGCTCTTGAGATAGCGCTCGAACGCTGCGGCGGTCTGCAGGTTCTCGAAATACTGGAAGGAGAGCAGCTTCCACGGCTTGTACTTCGAAGTGTGTGGCGATTGACCGGCGTTAGGAGCCTTCAGACGCGAGTGAACGTCGCTCATGCCCGATAATATTGATCCGGGTGGCTGAGGCTTTGGAGGATGTAGACGAAGTTCATCGGGTGCCTTTCCGATGACGTTCAGGCCCACCTTCGCCAAGGCTACGGCGGGCAGCCTTCGCCTGCGCCGGACGAAGGCTGGTGGAGCCGAGGGGGATCGAACCCCTGACCTCTGCAATGCCATTGCAGCGCTCTCCCAGCTGAGCTACGGCCCCACACCCTTCGCGCCGCCCCTGGGAGGGCGGCCGGTGAGCGCCGCATTTAGGAGAGGCGCCGTCCCTTGGCAAGCAGGAAGCAGGGTCCCCATCAAAGCCCCGCTTTGATGAGTTTTCCTCAGACTTCCTCGTCGTCGTCGGCCGCGCCGGGGACGCCGATGTCGTCGTCGCCGCCGAGATCCACCTCGTCGTCCGGATTCTGCTCCGCTTCCTCGTCGATCGCGAGATCGTCGGCGGCGAGATCGGTATCGTCCGGCTCGGGCTTGTCGGCCGCGGCCTTGGCGGGCTCGTCATAGGGGAGCGGCTGCTTCGACTTGAGCACCGGCTCCGGATCCCAGGCGATGCCGCAATTGAGGCAGGTCACCGGGTCCTCTTTGCCGAGGTCGTAGAAGCGGGTGCCGCATTTGGGACAAGTGCGCTTGGTGCCCCATTCAGCCTTCACCATGGGTGAGAAATCTCCGATTGCATGAGTTTTTCGCGCGCGGCGCCCGGCTGGGCCCGCGAGTTGCGGGCGCCTTGCCATAGCCAAAGGCCGCTGTCAAAAGCCGCGCGCATGGAGAGCGCCGCGCCGCAGGAGACGCTGTTCGAACCCGGGTTCGAACCCGGCGCGCCCCTTCGCGGCCGCGCCCGGGTGCCCGGCGACAAGTCGATCTCCCACCGGGCACTGATGCACTGTGCCCTCGCCGTCGGCCGCAGCCGCATCGAGGGGCTGAGCCAGGGCGAGGACGTCGCCGCGACCGCCGCGGCGATGCGGGCGTTCGGAGCGGGCGTCGAGCGGCGCGACGACGGCGACGTGGAGGTGGACGGCGTCGGCGTCGGCGGCCTCCTCCAGCCGCAGGGCGTGCTCGACATGGGAAACAGCGGCACCTCGGCGCGCCTGCTGATGGGCCTCGCCGCCACCCACCCGATCACCGCCACCTTCGTCGGCGACGCATCGCTCAGCCGCCGGCCGATGGAGCGCGTCGCCGGGCCGCTGCGCCGCACCGGCGCCGAGATCCAGACCGCTCCCTGCGGCACCCTCCCCCTCACCGTCCGCGGCCTGTGCCCCGCAGTCCCGCTCGCGACCCGGCTCGAGGTCGCCTCGGCCCAGGTCAAGTCGGCGCTGCTCCTCGCCGGCCTCAATACGCCCGGCGTCACCCGCGTGATCGAGCCGGTGCCGACCCGCGACCATACAGAGCGGATGCTGAGGCTGTTCGGCGCCGAGCTCGCCGTCGAGGGCGAAGAGATCGTCTTGCGCGGCGAAGCGGAGCTGAGGCCGCAGCACCTCCGCATTCCCGGCGATCCGTCGGCCGCCGCCTTCCTCGCCGTCGCCGCACTGATCGTCCCCGGCTCCGACGTCACGATCGAGGCGGTCGGCACCAACCCGCACCGGACCGGCCTCTTCACCGTGCTGCGCGAGATGGGCGCGGACATCGCCTGTGAAGACGAGCGCGAGCTCTCCGGCGAGCCGGTCGCGGACCTGCGCGTCCGCCACTCGCCGCTCCGCGCCGTCGACGTGCCGCCCGAGCTCGTTCCGGCAATGATCGACGAGTTCCCGATCTTCTTCGTCGCCGCCGCCTTTGCTGCGGGCACCAGCCGCACAAGCCGCCTGGCCGAGCTGCGCGTCAAGGAATCGGACCGGATCGCGGCCATGGCGGCCGGCCTCGCCGCGATCGGGGTCCCTGTCGAGGAGAGCGCCGACGGCCTCGTCGTCCACGGCAGCGGCGGCGACCCGCTCCCCGGCGGCGCCACGATCGCCTCGCGCCTCGACCATCGCATCGCGATGAGCTTCGCCGTCGCCGGGCTTCACGCGCGGGCGCCGGTCGGGATAGACGATTTCTCGCCGGCGGCGACCAGCTTCCCCGGCTTCATCGAGACGTTGAGGAGCCTGCAGCCATGATCATCGCCGTCGACGGCCCCGCGGCGAGCGGCAAGGGCACGATCGCCAGGGCGCTCGCCCGCCACTATGGCCTCGCGCATCTCGACACCGGCCTCCTCTACCGCGCCGCCGCGCTCAATCTGCTCCGCCTCGGCCTCGATCCCGAAAGCGAGTTCCACGCCGCCCGCGCCTGCGACGTCTCGCAGATCGACTTCGACGATCCCGAGCTGCGCTCGGAGGCGGTCGGCGGCGTCGCCAGCCGCATCTCCGCCTATCCGCTGGTCCGCCACGCCTTGCTCGAGCGCCAGCGCCACTTCGCCGCCCAGCCCGGCGGCGCCGTCCTCGATGGCCGCGACATCGGCACGGTGATCGCGCCCGAGGCCGAAGCGAAGCTCTTCGTCACCGCCTCGCCCGAAGTGCGCGCCCGCCGCCGCTGCGAGGAGCTCGGCCGCAACGGCCTCGACGCGGCCTATGAGGACGTGCTCGCCGACATCCGCGCCCGCGACGCCCGCGACTCCGCCCGCGCGGCGGCGCCGCTCCGCCCAGCGGACGATGCCGAGCTGCTCGACACCAGCGACCTGCCGATCGAGGCCGCCGTCGCCCGGGCGATCGCGATCGTCGACCGCCGCATGGCCAGGTAGCGCGCACGCCGCCTGAAACTTCAGTCCGCCGTCTCCGCGACCGCCGGCTCGCGCTGCGCCCGCAGCAGCCACAGCCCTCCGGCGACGATCAGCGCCGCGCCGGCGAAGGTCGCCGCGTCCGGCACCTCGCCGAACCACGCCCAGCCGATCCCCGCCGCCACCAGCAATTGAACATAGGTCATCGGCGCCACCGCCGCTGCGTTCGCCCTCAGCACCGCCGCGAAGATGAGGGCATGGCCCGTCGTCGCGGAGAAGGCGACGAACAGGCATTTCAGCACCACCTCGAGGCTGGGCGGATCGATCCTGAAGGGCGCCCCCGCGAATGAATGGAGCAAGGCCGCCGCCGCGATCAGCAGCGGCGCCGCCACGAGGGCGAGCACGAACTGCATGGCGAGGAGCGGCGCGTCGCCGGCCGTCATCCGGTTGAGCATCATCAGCCAGGACATGCCGAAGGCCGCGCCGAGCGGCCACAAGGCGACCACGCCCAATTCGGTGACGTTCGGCCGCAGCACCACCAGCACGCCGGCAAAGGCGAGCAGGGTCGCCAGCCACACCGCCGCCGGCGAGCGCTCCTTCAGCACCAGAGGCGCCAGCATCGCGGTGACGATCGGGCTGGTGAACTGGATCGCGGTCGCGTCGGCGAGCGGCATCGCCATCACGCCCATGAAGAAGCAGATCGTCGCCAGCGCCACCGCCGCGCCGCGCCCGAGCTGCAACCCCGGCCGCGGCGCCCTCAGCCCGGAAGCGCCGTGAGCCATGGCCGCGACGATGGCGAGGCCGATCGCCCCGAAGCTGTAGCGCAGGGCCGCCACCGCCGTCCCCGGCCAGTCGCCGGCCATCGATTTCACCACCGCGTCTCCGACCGAGAGCAGGGCGAATCCGGACAGAGCGATGAGCAGCGAGGCACGGCGGGTCCTGGGAAGCACGGGCCGCCCCTGCGGGCGCGTTAGCCGATTGTCAAAGTTTCCGGCTTATTCACCCAGTTCCGCGACGACATCTGATCGATCTGACGGCGAGGTTTCGAACGTATGAGTGCTTTCGGTAGGCGGAACGGATCGGGCGGCCCGAGCGGCGCGCGCCCCAGCTTCGGCGTCGCACGTCCCATGAAAGGGGGCGTCGCCCTCTCCGGCGGATCGGCGGCGCCGCTCGACGGCGGCGACCAGTTCCCGCCGCTCGATGCGCTTCCTCTCGGCGGCGACGACGACTTCTCTGGCGGCGGCGGCAGCCGCGGCGACGCGATGGCGCGCCTCGCCGATCGCCAGGCCCAGTCGGGCGATGCCGCCTCGTCCAAGGTCGAAGGCTTCGAGGCTTCGATCCACCGTATCAAGGAGCAGGTCCTCCCCCGCCTCCTCGAGCGCGTCGACCCGGAAGCCGCGGCGACTTTGTCCAAGGACGAGCTCGCCGAGGAATTCCGCCCGATCATCGGCGAGGTGCTCGCCGAGCTGAAGATCAACTTGAACCGCCGCGAACAGTTCGCGCTCGAAAAGGTGCTGGTCGACGAGCTTCTCGGCCTCGGGCCGCTCGAGGAGCTTCTGAACGACCCCGAGATCAGCGACATCATGGTCAACGGGCCGAACCAGACCTTCGTCGAGAAGCGCGGCAAGCTCACCGTCGCCAACATCCAGTTCCGCGACGAGGAGCATCTGTTCCAGATCGCCCAGCGCATCGTCAACAAGGTCGGCCGCCGCGTCGACCAGACGACGCCGCTCGCCGATGCGCGCCTCCAGGACGGCAGCCGCGTCAACGTCATCATCCCGCCGCTCTCGCTTCGCGGCACCGCCATCTCAATCCGTAAGTTCTCCGAAAAGCCGATCACGCTCGACATGATGAAGGGCTTCGGCTCGATGTCGGACAAGATGGCGACCTGCCTCAAGATCGCCGGCGCCAGCCGCATGAACGTGATCATCTCGGGCGGCACCGGCTCGGGCAAGACGACGATGCTGAATGCGCTCTCCAAGCTGATCGATCCGGGCGAGCGCGTCATCACCATCGAGGACGCGGCCGAGCTGCGCCTCCAGCAGCCGCACTGGCTGCCGCTCGAGACGCGGCCGCCCAACCTCGAAGGCCAGGGCGCGATCACCATCCGCGACCTCGTCATCAACGCGCTGCGTATGCGCCCGGACCGGATCATCCTCGGTGAGATCCGCGGCTCGGAATGCTTCGATCTCCTCGCCGCGATGAACACCGGCCACGACGGCTCGATGGCGACGCTCCACTCCAACTCGCCGCGCGAATGCCTGGCGCGTATGGAGAACATGGTGATGATGTCGGACATCAAGGTGCCGAAGGAGGCGATCTCGCGCCAGATCGCCGATTCGGTCGATCTCATCGTCCAGGTGAAGCGCCTGCGCGACGGCTCGCGCCGCACCACCAACATCACCGAGGTGATCGGCATGGAGGGCGACGTCATCGTCACCCAGGAGCTGTTCAAGTTCGAATATCTGGACGAGACTCCCGACGGCAAGATCATCGGCGAGTACCGCTCGATGGGCCTGCGCCCCTACACCCTCGAAAAGGCCAAGATGTTCGGCTTCGACCAGCCCTATCTCGAGTCCTGCCTCTGACCCACCCCCTCTCCCGCTTGCGGGAGAGGGAGGGGCCCGCCCGCCGTAGCGTCAGCGAAGGCGGGTGGGAGGGTGAGGGTCTGTCCTCCTATCTGCGCCGCGCCCGCTCCGCCTCGCGCTCCGCCTGCCGGACCTCGCGCTCCGCCTCGCGCAGCGCCCGCGCCACATCGCCATCCGCCCCGCGCCGCGCGTCGGCGATCGAGCGCCGCGCCTCGCGCAGCGCTTCCGAGGTCGCGACCCGCGCCGCCGCCGACGCCTCGCGCGCGATCCTGGCATGGTCGACCGAGCGCAGCGCCTGCTCCGTGGCCCGTGCCGCCACCGCGTCGATCGCCTCGCGCACCTCGGCGCTGTCCATCACCGCTTCGACGCGCCGCGAGATGCGCGGCCCGGCCACGTCCATCATCGCCCGGATCTCGGGATCGTCGATCCGCCGCCCGTCGGCGCAGGTGAGGACCCCGTTCGACATGTTGACGTTGTAGCCGTCGAACGAGCCCGGCGCGTAGCCGCATTTGCGCTCGACCAGCGCCCGCTCCGCGGCGGTGAAGAACGGCCCCTCGGCGCGGATCGCCTGGTTGATCCGCGCGCCCAACCGGTCGCCGGCGGCTTCGGCTTCGGCCGACGGATCGTGCGCCGCCGAGACCGGCGCCGCCGCGAATGCCAACGCCAGCGCCGCCGCACCCGCGAGCGCCACCGCTCCCGCGCCCATGCCCGCTCCGAACAATGTCCTCGTCATTCGATCCTCCTCAAGCTGCCACAAACGTAGTGCTACATTTGTGGCATGTCCAGCTGAATCCGCGATGAACAGCAAGCCCCTCCCGCTCCCGGGAGAACCTCCTTCTCGCCCTCTCCCGCTCGCGGGAGAGGGTTGGGCGAGGGTCTTCTTCTTCTACCTTGCTGCAGCCGCGCAGCGTCCGCGCTCAGATGTGCAGCGCGAGCGCGACGAGGCCCACGGCGGCGAAGAAGGACAGAACCGAGATGAGCTGCCACGGCATGAACCCCACCCGGTCGAGCCGTCGGCGGCGGCCGCGCGCCCAGTCCGCAAGGCCCGCCGAGACGGCGAGCGCCGCCGCGCCGCCGGCCGCCCACCACGCAATCGCTTGCGCGGTCATTTCGCTTTCGTCATGGGTCGTGTCACAGCCAGCCATGTAGGGACCTGAAGCCGATGCGGAAGACCAGCCTCGCCCTTTTCACCGCACCGCTCGCCGCGGCGCTCGCCCTCGCCGCCTGCGCCGCCGGCGGAGGCGACGCGCCCGCCGCCTTGCTCTCGGCGCAGCATCGCACCGCGCTCGCCGCCGCGATCGCCGCGCCGACCCGCATGCCCGCGAACGTCGCCCGGGACCGCTACCGGCATCCGCTCGAGACATTGAGCTTCTTCGGCGTCCGTCCCTCCGACACGGTGGTCGAGATCTGGCCCGGCGGCGGCTGGTACACCGAGATCCTCGCCCCCTATCTGCGCCAGGGCGGCGGCACCTATTACGCCGCCGCGATGGGCGCCAACGGCAATGCCGGCGTGCGACGGCTGATGGAGGCGAACCCCGCGCTCTACGGCAACGTCCGGCTTGCCGCCTTCCCGGCCTTCGACGCCGCCGACGTGCGGGTGCCGGACGGCACCGCCGACGTCGTCCTCACCTTCCGCAACGTCCACAACTGGCGGATGGGCTATCAGCGGCCCGAGCGCGCCGATTATTCGGCCGAAGCCTTCGCCCAGATGTTCCGCATGCTCCGCCCCGGCGGCACGCTCGGCGTCGTCGACCACCGGCTCCCCGAAGCCGCGAGCGACGAGCGCGAGCGGACCAGCGGCTACATCAAGGTTTCGACCGTCACGCGGCTCGCGGAGGCCGCCGGCTTCCGCCTCGCCGCCTCCTCCGAGGTCAACGCCAATCCCCAGGACACGGCCGACTGGCCGAACGGCGTCTGGACGCTCCCGCCCGCGCTCCGCCTCGGCGACCAGGACCGCGCCCGCTACCTCGCGATCGGCGAAAGCGACCGCATGACCCTGAGGTTCGTCAAGCCGCGATGACATCGCAGCAAAGTGATGCTTTGCTGCGGGCGAAGACAGCCCTCTCCCGCTCGCGGGAGAGGGAGGGGCCCCCCG
>DASWMB010000092.1:0-3090 GCA_036399955.1 Allosphingosinicella sp.
CCTTGCCCCAGGACGCGGCCTCCTGGAGGGTCGAAGAGGATCAGGCGCCGTCGCGCACG
This sequence comes from Allosphingosinicella sp., assembly GCA_036399955.1. Classification (GTDB taxonomy): domain Bacteria; phylum Pseudomonadota; class Alphaproteobacteria; order Sphingomonadales; family Sphingomonadaceae; genus Allosphingosinicella. The sequence goes on from DASWMB010000092.1 coordinate 60, forward strand.
TCCGCGACCGTGATCTGGATCGCATATTTGAGGACGTCGACTTCCTTGCCGAGGATCTCGGCGCAGACCACCGTGTCCTGGATGAAGTTCTTCGGCACGCCGCCGCCGATCATCAGCAAGCCGGTCTGGCCGGCCGCGATCTTGATGTCGGTCAACTCGCGGAAGTCCGCGATCGAATCCATCGTCAGGTAGGGCTTGCCCTCCTTCATGCGGTCAACCTGGTGCTTGACGAGGCCGAAGCCCGCCGAGCGGTCGGTGAAGGCCGGGCAGAAGATCGGCACGTCATGCTCATAGGCGAGCTTGACGAGGCTGTTCTCCTTCTTGCCGTTGGTCGTCAGCCAGCGGCCCATCTCGCGGATGAACTCGCGCGAGCTGTAGGGGCGCGGCTCGAGGCCGTTCGCGATCTCGCCGATCGTGTGGTCGGTCTCCTGCAGCTTCTCTTCATCGATATAGGTGTCGTAGATCCGGTCGATATAGAGCGAGCGCAGCGTATCGTCGTCAGGGATTTCAAGGGCTTGGTAGTGCTTGTGGCCAAGCGCTTCGAAGAAGTCCATGTCGACGATGGTGGCGCCGGTGGCGACGATGCCGTCCACCATGTTGTTCTTCACCAGCTCGGCGTAGAGGTCCATGCAGCCGCCCGCCGAGGTCGAGCCGGCGATCACCAGGAAGATCGAGCAGTCCTTGTCGGCGAGCATGGTGTTGTAGATCTCCGCCGCCCGGCCGAGGTCGCGCGAGGTGAAGCTCATCTTCTTCATCGCATCGACGATCGGGCGCGCGTCGAAGCTCCTGATGTCGACATGCTCGACGACGCTCGAGAGCAGCTCCGCCTTGCGGGTGTCGTTGATCTTGGTCTGGTCGTTCATCTTCTTCTCCAATGTCCGCGACGCGCCGGCGGGCCGGGTGCTTCGCAAGCCAGTGATGTGTCACAGGTGATGGACGGGACCCGGGCTCCCGAAGGCCACGCAGGTCCCGTTCCGATTAGGGATTCGCGCCTTGCCTAACGCTGAACCGCAGTCTCCCAGGCGGCCTCGTCCTGGCGGTAGAGGCTCGCCATCGGCTCGTCTTCGGCGGTGACCGTCGCGGCGGCGCCGAAGCCGTTGAAGCCGGTCCGCATCGCGCAGCCATAGGCGCCGAGCATCCCGATCTCGATATAGTCGCCCGCTTTGACGTCGGCGGGGAGGTGGAACGGCCCCGCCATATGGTCGAGATCGTCGCAGGTCGGCCCGTAGAAGCTGAACGCCATGTCGCGCGTCTCCGAACCCTCCTCGCGAACGAGCTTCACCGGGAAGCGCCAGCCGATATGCGCCGCATCGAACAGGGCGCCGTAAGCGCCGTCGTTGATGTAGAGCTGGTCGCCGCGCCTTTTCTCGACGCGGACGAGCACGCTCGCATATTCGGCGCAGAGCGCGCGGCCGGGTTCGCACCAGAGCTCGGCCGAATAGGAGATCGGCAGGCTCTCATAGGCCCGCGAGATGACCTCGAAATAGGCTTCGAGCGCCGGCGGCTCCATCCCCGGATAGACGGACGGGAAGCCGCCGCCGACATCGACGATGTCGACCGTCACCGCCGCCTCGACGATCGCGGCGCGGACCCGCTCCATCGCGTCGGAATAGGCCGCCGGCGTCATCGCCTGGCTGCCGACATGGAAGCAGATGCCAAGCGCGTCGGCCGCCTGGCGGGCGGCGAACAGCAGCTCCTTCACCTCGCCCGGCTCCGCTCCGAACTTCGAGGCGAGGCTGAGCTTGGCATGCTCGGACGAGACCCGGATCCGGACGCACAGGCTGAGGTCCGCCGCCGCCGCGCCGTCGGTGGCGGTCGCGCGGACGATCTTGTCGAGCTCCTCCATCGTGTCGAGCGAGAAGGTGCGCACGCCGAGGCCGTATGCTTCCTCGATCGCTTCCTCGGCCTTCACCGGATGCATGAAGCAGATCGTCGCGTCCGGCAGCGTCTCCGCCACCAGCCGCACCTCGGAGATCGAGGCGACGTCGTAATGGGTGATGCCGCTCTCCCACAGGATCCTCAGCAGGTCCGGCGAGGGGTTCGCCTTCACCGCATAGAGGGAGCGGCCCGGAAACTTCTCCGCAAAGAAGCGGGCGGCGCGCCGGGCGGCGTGCGGACGGATGAGCGTGACCGGCTGGACCGGGCGCTGCATCGCGATGTCGGCAACGGCGGCGCTGCCGAAGGGGAGCGTAGCTAGCCCCAGCGCGCTATGATGCTTGTGCAATTCAAGGGACCTCCAAAGGCGGTAGTTGACGACAAGGCTGCCTTGCGGTTGTTGGAAGTCCCCATGGGGCAGCGGGGCCGGATATATTGGCCGCGTTCCCCGGTGTAAAGACCTGCTTTTTCCCTCGTAAAACCAGAGGTTTGGATGACAGAGAGACGGCCGTCGCCAGTTGGTGTCGCAGTTGCGGCGAAGCGTGTCGCGGGCCACGTCGTCCGGACCCCGATTCTGCCCGCCGAAAGCGGCGGCCTGCGCTTCCTGGTCAAGGCCGAATGCCTGCAGGAGAGCGGCAGCTTCAAGCTGCGCGGCGCGACCAACCGGCTGCTCCAGCTCTCGGACGAGGAGAGGCGTCGCGGCGTCGTCGCCTTTTCGTCCGGCAACCACGCCCAGGGCGTGGCGCTTGCCGCCAGGCGGCTCGGCGTCGAGGCGGTGATCGTGATGCCGGCCGACGCGCCGAAGGTAAAGCTCGAGGCGACCAAAGCCGCCGGCGCCTCCGTCGTCCTCTACGACAGGGCGCGGGAGAGCCGGGAGGAGATCGGCGCCCGCCTCGCCGCCGGGCGCGGCTCGGTCCTCGTCCCCTCCTTCGACGATGTCGACATTATCGAGGGGCAGGGGACGGCGGGGACCGAGATCGGCGAGCAGCTCGGCGGCTCGCCCGACAAGGTCGTCATCCCCTGCGGCGGCGGCGGCCTCGCGTCAGGCATCGCGATCGCCCTCCCCGAGGCCGAGATCGTCATCGTCGAGCCCGCAGGCTGGGACGACATGGCCCGCTCGCTCCAGGCCGGCCGCATCCTCGAGGTCGCCGCCGAC
>DASWMB010000093.1:0-3157 GCA_036399955.1 Allosphingosinicella sp.
CCAACGGGAAAATCGATCCTAGCGCCTCGATTCCGTCTGTCAGCTTAATCGCGGCCGGATTTACGCCCGCTTTGGACGAACCGTTGCCGCCGCGCGCCGAAGCGAGTCGCCGGCGGCCGTTCAGCGTTGAGACAGTGTAACATCCGTCTTAGAGCGGCGCCTTCCCCCCGGAGTAGACGATGAAGACCGCCGCGTTCCTGTTCGCATCGACCGTGCTTGCCGCCTGGCCTGCAGCCGCCCAGGAGGCGCAGCAGGACGCGGTCGTCCAGGATCGCGACCACGTCCATCAGGAAGCCGAGGAAAGTATCATCGTCACCGCGCCCTACGTGCGCGATCTCAACATCCTCGCCGGCACCGAAGTGCTCTCGGGCACCGACCTGGTGCGCGAGATGCGGCCCCAGCTCGGCGACACGCTGGCGCGGCTGCCGGGCGTCTCGGCCACCTCCTTCTCGCCCGGGGCGTCGCGGCCGGTGCTCCGCGGCTTCCAGGGCGAGCGCGTGCGCGTGCTGGTCGACGGTATCGGCTCGATCGACGTCTCGAACACGTCGGCCGACCATGCCGTCACGATCGATCCGATCACCGCCCACCGCATCGAGGTGCTGCACGGCCCGGCGGCCTTGCTGTTCGGCAGCCAGGCGATCGGCGGCGCGGTCAATGTCTTCGACCGGCGGATCCCGCGCCGAACGGCCGAGCCGGCCGAGGACGCCCATGTCGATGCGGTTGCGTCCTTCGGTTCGGCTTCGAAGGAGCGCAGCATCGGGGCGGGCGTCGACCTGCCGTTCGGCGACAGCGGCCTCGTCCTCCATTTCGACGGCAGCTACCGCAACACCGACGATCTCCGGATCGGCGGCTACGTCCTCTCGCCCGGCGCGCGTGCCGAGCAGCTCGAGATCGCCGAGGAGGAAGCGGCGGAAGGCCATGCCGAGGAGGCGGCCGACGCGCTCGAGTTCGCCTCGCTGCGCGGGCGCCTGCCCAACAGCTTCACGGAGACGAAGACGGCCGGCGCCGGCCTCGCTCTCCTGCGCGAGAATGGCAATCTCGGCTTCTCGGTCAGCTATTACGGCAGCCGCTACGGCGTTCCCGCGCGGCCCGGCGGCGGGCATCACGAGGAAGAAGGCGAAGGCCATGCGGAGCATGCCGACGTCAGCATCGACCTCGAGCAGATCCGCGCCGACCTGCGCGGCGAGGTGACGGTCGGCGGCGCTCTCCTCGACCGGATCCGCGTCCGCGCCGGCTTTGCGGACTACCAGCACACCGAGTTCGAGGGCGAGGAGGTGGGCACCGTCTTCCGCACCGAAGGAATGGAAGGCCGGCTCGAGCTCGTCCAGGCGGAGCGGGGCGCGTGGCGCGGCGCGACCGGCGTCCAGTTCTTCACCCGCAGCCTCGCCGCGATCGGCGAGGAGGCGTTCGTGCCGCCGAACAGCACCGAGCAGCTCGGTTTCTTCACGCTCCAGGAGCTGGAGATGGGCCCGCTCGAGCTGGAGGCGGCGGCGCGCTACGAGCGCAGCAAGGTCAGCGCGAACACGCTCGGCATCGAGCGGGATTTCGATGCGGTCTCGGTCGCCGTTGGCGGTTCCTACGAGGTGGCGCGCCGCATCCGCGCCGGCATCAACCTCTCGCGCACGGAACGCGCGCCGTCGCCGGAGGAGCTGCTCTCCAACGGCCCGCACATCGCCACCCAGTCGTTCGAGAGCGGCGATCCGGACCTCGAGATCGAACGCAGCCTCGGCGGCGAGCTCTACATCCGCGCCGACCAGCCCGGCTGGAACCTGTCGGCAAGCCTCTTCTACAGCCGCTTCGACAATTACATCTTCCAGACCTCGTCCGGCGAGGTCGAGGACGATCTGCCGATCTTCCAGTACGTGCAGCGCGACGCGACCTATCTCGGCTTCGAGCTCGGCGCGTCGGCGACGCTGGCCCGCGCCGGCAAGTTCAAGATCGTCGCCGACACGGTGGCCGACTATGTCCGCGCGACGGTCGCCGACGGCGGCGGGCCGGTGCCGCGCATCCCGCCGCTGCGCCTGCTCGGCGGGATCGAGGCGCAATCTAGCGAGCTCGACGCCCGGTTCGAGGTCGAGAAGGTGTTCGCGCAGAACCGGGTCGGCGCCTTCGAGCGGCCGACCGAGGGCTTCACCTTCGTCAACGCCTCGGTCGCGTGGCGCCCCTGGGGCCGGCGCAACCCGGGCAGCATCGTGCTCTCCGCCAACAACATCTTCGACGTCGACGCGCGGCGCCACGCCTCCTTCACCCGCGAGTTCGTGCCGCTCCCCGGCCGCGACCTGCGCGTGAGCGCGCGCGTCAGCTTCTAGAGGCCGTGGCGAAGGTCGCAATCCTGACGCCGTCCCCGGCGGACGAAGCCTTTACCGGCCGATGGCGCGACGTGCTCGAGCGCAACGCCGAGCCGCTGCGCCGCGTCGGCCTGGAGGTCGAAAGCCGCGCCTGGAGCGAGCCCGGCGACCTTTGCGAATTCGGCCTCGTCATGCCGCTCCTCGTCTGGGGCTATCACCGCGAGGAGCGGCGCTGGCTCGACTCGGTGGACGCGTGGCAGCGGGCGGGCGTGCGGCTCCACAACCCGCCGTCGGTGCTGCGCTGGAACAGCGAGAAGAGCTATCTCGGCCGCCTCGCGGAGCGCGGCGCGCCGGTGGTGCCGACGCATTATGTCGACCGCGTCACCGAGGCGGCGCTGGCCGAGGCGGCGGAGGCGTTCGGAACGTCGCGCGTCGTCGCCAAGCCGCTCGCTTCCTCGACCGCGTGGCGAACGATCCGCTGGCCGGACGATCCCGTCTCGGACGGTCCCGACGGCCGGGCGATGATCCAGCCATATCTGCCGCGGATCGAGACGGACGGCGAGGTCTCGCTGCTCTTCTTCGGCGGCCGCTTCAGCCACGCGATCCGCAAGGTGCCGCAGCCGGGCGAGTTCCGCGTCCAGCCGGAATATGACGGCATCATCAGCCGCGATGAGCCGCACCACGACGAGCTCGCCGCCGCCGCCGCGATCCTCGGCGCCATCGACGAGCCGCTGCTCTACGCCCGCGTCGACCTCGTCCGCGGTCTCGACGGACGGCCCGAGCTGATCGAGCTCGAGCTGATCGAGCCGGACCTCTATCTCGGCTACGACGCGAACCAGGGCGCGATGTTCGCCGACGCGGTGAAGGAA
>DASWMB010000094.1:0-4129 GCA_036399955.1 Allosphingosinicella sp.
TGACCGCCTCCCGCCGCGAGCGCGAGCGCGGCGGGAGGCGCGCCGAGACGATCGCCGCCTGGTGGCTGAGGCTGAAGGGCTGGGCGATCCTCGCGCGGCGCCTCCGGACACCGCTCGGTGAGGTCGATATCGTCGCCCGCCGCGGCCGCGTCGTCGCCTTCGTCGAGGTCAAGGCCCGCTCCACCGCCGACGAAGCCGCCCTCGCGCTCGACGACTACCGCCTCCGCCGCGTCGCCGCCGCCGCGGGCGCCCTCGTCCACCGCTTCGCCCGCGACGGCGATGTGACGCGGATCGACGCGGTGTTCATCGTGCCGCGCCGCCTGCCGCGCCACATGGCGAACGTGTGGCACGGGTGACAGGACAAGAGCAGGCGACTAGACCACAGCAAACCTCACCCGCTCATCCTGAGGAGCCGCTGAGCTTGTCGAAGCGGCGTCTCGAAGGATCGGAGACGTCCTTCGAGACGGGCCTTCGCCAGGCTCAGTCCCTCCTCAGGATGAGCGGTTAGCGGAGCCTCCTGCCAATGCCCCTCAACGTCGCCGTCCAGATGGACCCGATGGACTCGATCAACATCGGCGGCGATTCCACCTTCGCCCTGATGCTGGGCGCCCAGGCGCGCGGGCACCGCCTGTTCCACTATGCGGCCGAGGATCTGAACTATCAGGGCGGCCGCGTGTGGACGAAGGCGCACCCGGTCACCGTGCAGCGCGTCGAAGGTGCCCACTACCGCTTTGAGGCTCCGGTCGCGCTGGACCTCGCCGCCGCTACCGACGTGGTGCTGATGCGCCAGGACCCGCCCTTCGATCTCGGCTACATCACCGCCACCCACCTGCTCGAGCGCGTCCAGGGCAGGACACTGGTCCTGAACGACCCTGCCGCCGTCAGGAACGCTCCCGAGAAAGTCTGGGTGCTCGATTTCGCCCGCTTCATGCCGCCGACTCTCATCACGCGCTCGCTCGACGAAGCCCGTGCCTTCCTCACCGACCATGGCGACGTCGTCGTGAAGCCGCTCCACGGCAATGGCGGCAAGGCGGTGTTCAAGGTCGGCCGCGACGGCGCCAACCTGTCCTCGCTGATCGAAGTCTTCAACGCCGCCTGGCGCGAGCCGCACATCGTCCAGGCCTTTCTCCCCGAGATCGCCCAGGGCGACAAGCGCATCGTCTTCATCGACGGCGAGGTGGCGGGCGCGGTCAACCGCGTCCCCGGCGAGGGCGAGATCCGCTCCAACCTCGCCGTCGGAGGGACGGCCGCGAAGACCGAGCTCACCGACGCCGAGCGCGAGATCTGCGCCGCGATCGGACCGGAGCTCAAGGCCCGCGGGCTCTTCTTCGTCGGCATCGACGTGATCGGCGGCAAATGGCTCACCGAGATCAACGTCACCTCGCCGACCGGCATCGTCGCGATCGACCGCTTCAACGGCACCGACACGCCCGCTTTGTTCTGGGAACGGATCGAAGCGCGCCTGCGCTGAGTTACGCCACCCATGTCCGACTGGGTGATCCGCCTCATCGATTCGACCGGCTATGCCGGCATCTTCCTGCTGATGCTGCTCGAGACCGTCTTCCCGCCGATCCCGTCCGAGGTGGTGATGCCGGTCGCGGGCCTTCGCGCGGTCGAGGGTCCTATGAGCCTTCCCGGCGTCATCGCCGCCGGCACGGCAGGCGCGATGGCCGGGAACCTGTTCTGGTACCTCCTCGCGCGCTGGATCGGCCTTCACCGCTTCCGCCGCTTCATCGAGCGCCGCGGCCGCTGGCTGACGCTCGACTGGTTCGACGTCGAGCGGGTGGAGCGCCTGTTCGGCCGCTTCGGCGCGATCGTCGTCATGGTCGGCCGCCTGCTGCCGACGATCCGCTCCGTCGTCTCGCTCCCCGCCGGGATGGTCCGGATGCGGCTCCACATCTTCCTCTTCTGGTCGACGGTCGGCACCGCCGCATGGACAGCAGTGCTCGCTGCCGCCGGCTTCGTCCTCGGCCAGAATTTCGAGCGCGTCGACGAAGTGATCGGCCCGGTCTCCTCGGGCATCGTCCTGCTCATCGTCCTCGCTTATGTCTGGCGCCAGGCGACCTGGCACCGCCGCCACCGCGGCGAGGAGGACGTTCACGCGCGCGGGTGAGCGTTCCTGTAGACGTCCATGAGATGGGCGCTGTCGACCGCCGTGTAGATCTGCGTGGAGCTGAGGCTGGCATGGCCGAGCAGCTCCTGCAGCGAGCGCAGGTCCGCGCCCCGGCCGAGCAGATGCGTCGCGAAGCTGTGGCGCAGCGCATGCGGCGTCGTCCGCTCCGAAAGCCCGAGCTGGCAGCGCGCCTTCCTCACCGCCCGGCGCACGATCTCGCCCCGCAGCGGCCCGCCCTTCGCCCCCCGGAACAACGGCTCGTCCCTCGCCGTGCGATAGGGGCAGAGCGCGATATAGCGCTCGATCGCCGCCTTGACCGGCGCCAGCAGCGGCACGATCCGCGTCTTGTTGCGCTTTCCCATGACGCTCAGCGCCTCGCCGAGCGGCAGCGCCTCGCCGGTCAGCCCCAGCGCCTCGGCGACGCGCAGCCCGGAGCCGTAGAGCAGCATCAGCAGCGCATAGTCCCGCGCAGCGATCCACTCCTCGGCCGCGTCGTCCTCCACCGTCTGCGCCAGCGACACGACCTCGTCTGGCGAGATCGGCCGCGGCACGCTGCGCGCGCGCTTGGGCGCCCTGAGGCGCGGCAGGGCGGCGTGGCAGCCCTCCTCGGACGCGACGAAGCCAAGGAAGCCGCGGATTGCGGACAGCTCCCGCGCCGCCGAGCTGTTGCCGAGCCCGCTCCCCCGGCGCGTGGTGAGGAAAGCGCGGAGGTCGGCGGGCGAGAGCGCGCACAAGGCGGCGCCGTCGACGCTGCCGCCGAGATGTGGGCCCAGGAATTCGATCAGCCGGTGAGCGGTCGCCACATAGGCGCGCACCGTATGCTCCGAGCGGCGGCGGCCCAAGGCGAGGTGATCGTGCCAGCGCCGGGCCAGTGCCCGCGCCGGGTGTTGGGCTAGGGGATCAGCCACCGGCCCATGCAGCGCGTCAGCACCCGGCCGAGGAAGACGAGCAGCTCGGAGCCGTGCCGCGTCTCGAACCCCTGCTCGCTCCGCTGCCCCAATGCGAGGAGCCCGTTCGGCAGCGGCGCTTCGCTTTCGAGCCGCACCAGCGCCTCGGCCCGGATCAGCTCGCAGGCCGGCCCGAACAGGGGATGGCCGCGCTGGACGCCGCGCAGGACGACGCCCTCGAAGCCTTCGATCGATTTCTTGATCACCCGCGGATCGACGAACTGGAGCCCGGACGCGTCGGCCCGAACGCCCATCTCGCCGGCGAACAGAGCCACGGCGACCGCGTCGAGGCCGAGGATCTGCGGCCATTCCTGGGTGACGATGTGGATGAGATGGTCGAAGCCCTCGGCCTCGACCGCGGCGAGCACCGCCTCGTGGATCGAGGCGACCGCGCCCGAATGGCCGCGGGCGAAGGCGATGAGGTCCTGATTGGCCTCCTCCGCCGCCGCGACCCGCGCGCGAAGGTTGGCGAGCGCCCGATCCTCGAAGTTGATCACCGTACCCATCGCCGGGAGCCTAACCCGGATGTGGTTAAGAAGCGATGGAATTCCGCCGTAAATCCTCCCCGGAACGGGGAGGGGGACCGCACGAAGTGCGGTGGAGGGGGGCGAGCGCAGCGAGCTGCCCGGCCGCGGGCCCCCTCCACCAGCCTGCGGCTGGTCCCCCTCCCCGTGCCGGGGAGGATTTCGCGCCTACCCGATCCTCTGGCCCGTCTTCGCCCAGTCGGCGAGGAAGCTCTCCATCCCCTTGTCCGTGAGCGGATGCTTGAAGAGCTGGCGGATCACGGCGGGCGGCGCCGTCATCACGTCGGCGCCGATCTTGGCCGCGTCGTGGACGTGGATCGGGCTCCTCACCGACGCGACCAGGATCTGGGTCCGGAAGTCGTAATTGTCGTAGATGAGGCGGATGTCGGCGATCAGCTCCATGCCGGGATAGCCGACATCGTCGTGGCGGCCGACGAAAGGCGAGATGAAGGTCGCGCCCGCCTTGGCCGCGAGCAGGGCCTGGTTCGCCGAAAAGCAAAGCGTGACGTTGACCATGGTGCCGTCGCTCGTGAGCGCCTTGCACG
>DASWMB010000095.1:0-4997 GCA_036399955.1 Allosphingosinicella sp.
CCGCGCCACTGCCGAGGGAGATCCGGTATAGCGGGCGAGGCGGGAATAAAGCAGCGGGATGAGGAAGAGGGTGATGATCGTCGAGATCGAGACGCCGAAGACGATGACGACGCCGATCGCGCTCCGCGCCCCGGCGCCGGCGCCGTGCGCGATCATCAGCGGAACGGCGCCGGCGACGGTGGCGATCGAGGTCATCAGGATCGGGCGCAGCCGCCGCGCCGAGGCCTCCCGGACCGCGGTCCCGATGTCGCGCCCCTCATCGCGCAGTTGGTTGGCGAACTCGACGATGAGGATGCCGTTCTTGGCGGCGAGGCCGACCAGCATGATGATGCCGATCTGCGAATAGAGGTTCATCGTCTGGCTCATCACGGCCAGGCCGATCAGGCCGCCGGCGACGGCGAGGGGCACCGTGGTGATGATCACCGCCGGGTGGACGAAGCTTTCGAACTGTGCCGCGAGCAGCAGGTAGACGACGAGGATGGTGAGGCCGAAGACGAGCCAGATCGAGCTTCCCGCCTCGCGGAAGGCCTGGCTCTCGCCGCGATAGCCGACGGCGGAAACTTCGGGCGCCTGCGCCGCCTGCTCCTCGAGGAAGGTCAATGCCTCGCCCAGCGAATGGCCCTCGGCGACCCCGCCCTGGAGAGTGATGGCGCGCATCTTGTTGAAGCGGCCGAGATCGCGCGCGCCGGCTGCCTCGCGGGTGGTGACGACGCTGGAGAGCGGCACGAGCGCGCCGGTGCGGCTCCTGACGTGGATCGAGGCGAGGCTGGCCTCGGTCGAGCGCGCGGCGGCCTCGGCCTGGACGACGACCTGATATTCCTCGCCGCGGTCCACATAGGTGGAGGCGCGGCGGGAGCCGAGCAGGCTCTGCAGCGCCTGGCTCACGTCGGCCACCGAGACGCCGAGATCGCCGGCGCGGGCGGTGTCGACCTCGATCCGCAGCTGGGGCTTCGACTCCTTGTAGTCGCTGTCGAGGTTGAGGATGCCGGGATTCTGCGCGGCGGCGGCGAGGATCCGGTCGCGGGCGGCGGCGAGTTCCGGATAGGTCGAGCCGGCAATGACGAGCTGGAGCGGCTGGCCCCTGCCCCGCCCGCCGCCGAGCGAGGAGCGGACCTGGGCATTGCCGCGCACCGCCGGCACCTGCCCGATGGCGCGGTTCACCTCGCGCACCAGATCGGCGGTGGTGTCCTCGCGCTCCTCCCAGGGCGGCATGAAGAGGCTGAAGCTGCCGTTGTTGAAGTCGTCCGAGGGGCCGAACCCGCCGGGCGTGCGGGCGATGATCGAGCGGACGGTGCCTTTCTCGATCAGCGGCAGGAGGCGCGCCTGCGCTTCGCCCATGTAGCGGTCCATCTCGGCGAAGCCGGTGCCTTCGGGCGCGGAGAGCTGGGCCTGGACGATTCCGACATCCTCGGCCGGGGCGAGCTCCGAATTGATCTGCGTGAACAGGAAGCCCGAGGCGAGCAGCAGCGCGAGGACGGCCAGGCCAGGCACCAGCGGCTTCCTCAGCACCTGGTCGAGCCGGCGGCCGTACCAGCCCTCGAGGCGGCGGAACTGGCGGTCGATGAAGCCGGCGAAGCGGCCGCGCTCCTGATAGCGGAGCAGCTTCGAGCAGAGCATCGGCGCCAGCGTCAGCGCGAGGAAGCCGGAAAAGGCGACGGCGCCGATCATCGCCGCCGCAAGCTCGCGGAAGAGCAGCCCGGTCTGGCCGGAGATGAACATCACCGGCACGAACACGGCGCAGACGACCAGCGTCGTCGAGATGATCGCGAAGGCGACCTGGCGGGTGCCGTTATAGGCGGCGGCGAGCGGCGGCTCCCCCTCCTCGATCCGGTGGTAGACATTCTCGAGGACGACGATGGCGTCGTCGACGACGATGCCGATCGAGAGGACCAAGGCGAGCAACGTCAGCAGGTTGATCGAGAAGCCCAGAGCCCAGAGCACGCCGAAGCTGGCGAGGAGGCAGAGCGGCACCGTCACGGCCGGGATCAGCGTCGCACGCCAGTTGCCGAGGAACAGGTAGATGACGAGGATGACGAGGATCGCCGCTTCGGCGAGCGTCCGGTAGACGTTGTCGATCGCCGCGCCGATGAACAGGCTCTCGTCCAGCGCGACCGAGAAGCGCATCCCCTCGGGCAGCGTCGGCTGGATCTCCGCCGCCATCGCCTTTGCCGCCTCGGCGACGGCGAGCGTGTTGGCGCCGGACTGTCGGATGACGGCGAGGCCGAGCGCCTGCTCGCCATTGAGGCGGAAGGCTGTGTAGGGATTTTCCGGCGCCTGCTCGATCCGCGCGACGTCGCCGAGGCGGACCTGATAGCCGTTGTCGCCGCGGCCGACGACGAGCTGGGCGAAGTCGCGCGCATTGGCGAACGGCCGGTCGACCCGCAGCGTCACGTTCTGGGTGTTCGATTCGAGCCGTCCCGCCGGCAGCTCGACATTCTGGGTCCTGAGGCCCTGCTCGATGTCGGCCGGCGTCATCGAGAAGGCGGCGAGCCGCTCCGGCCGCAGCCACACGCGCATCGCCGGGCGCGCCTCGCCGGCGATGAAGATGCGGGCGACGCCGGGTATGTTGGCGAAGCGGTCGGAGAGGTTGCGGTCGACATAGTCGCTGAGCTCGAGCCGCGACCAGCCGGGCTTGGAGAAGACGAGGAACAGGATCGGCGAGGCGTCGGCGTCGACCTTGCGGATGGTCGGAGGGTCGACCTCCTGCGGCAGCGAGCGCGCGGCCGAGCCGACCCGGTCGCGCACGTCGTTCGCCGCCTCGTCCACCGAGCGGCCCGGCGCGAACTCGAGCGTGATCGAGGACTGCCCGTCGCGCGAGCGGGAGCTGATCGTCTCCAGCCCCTCGAGCCCGGACAGCTGCTCCTCGAGCACCTGGGTGACGCGGCTTTCGATCACGCTCGCGGCGGCGCCGACATAGGTGGTCTCGACCGAGACGATCGGCGGGTCCACCGCCGGATATTCGCGCACCGGCAGGCTGAAGAAGCCGACCAGGCCGACGATCGCGATCAGCATCGCCATAACCGCCGAGAAGACGGGCCGCTTGATCGAGATGTCGGAGAGCATCATCGGGTCAGCGACCTTCACCCTGGCGCTGCGGCTGTCCGCCCTGCAGGGACGGCGCGCCCTGCGCCTGCCCCTGCCCCTGCTGCCCGCCGCGCCCGCCGCCGCCGCGATTGGCGCTGCCGCGGGCATTGTCGGCGCCGCCGACGCGGACCTGCATGCCGTCCGCGACCTTGACCACGCCTTCGGTGATCACCCGCTGCCCCGGCCGCAGGCCTTCGAGGATCTCGACGCGGCCGCCGCTCCTGAGGCCGGTGCGCACCTCCGTCCGCCGCGCGCGGTTGCCCTCGCCCAGCACGAAGACGAAGCGCCGCTCGCCCTCGCCGACGACGGCGAGCTCAGGCACCGAGAGCGACATGCGCGGCGCCGTCTCGATGCCGACCGTGAGCATCATGCCGGGCCGCAGCCGCCGGTCGGGATTCGGAATGCGGGCGCGGACGGTGACGGCGCGGGTGTTCGGATCGACGACCGGGTCGATCGTGTGGATGGTGCCGCGGAACGGCTGGCCCGGCCAGGCGGCGGAGACCGCCTCGATGGTCTGACCCGGGCGGATCACCGAGAGCATCGTCTCCGGCACCGGGAAATCGAGCTTGATCGTCGAGACGTCGCTGATCGTCGCGATCGCGGTCCCCTGATTGGCGATCGCACCGGCCGAGATGTTGCGCAGCGACACCCAGCCGGAGAAAGGCGCGGTGATCACCCGCTCGCCGATCTGGGCGCGGACCTGCTGGCCCTGCGCCCGCGCCGCGGCGGCCGCCGCGACCTGCGCGTCATAGTCCGCCCGCGTCGCGAAGCCGCGGTTCTTGAGCTGGGTGATGCGGCCCAGTTGCTGCTCCGCCTGACGGCCGCGCGCCTGGACCTCGGCGAGCTGCGCGGCTTCCTGGCTCTGCTGCAGGACGGCGACGACCTGCCCGGCGCGGACGAAGCTGCCGTCGTCGAAATTGAGGCGCACGATTCGCTCGGTGACCGGCGCCGAGAGCGTCACCTGCTCGTTGGCGACGGCGGTGCCGACCGCCTCGATGCGGTCGACGAAGCGGATCGTCGAGGCGGGCTCCGCCTTGACGAGCGGCGGCGGCCGGTCGCGTCCCTTCTCCTGCCCGTTGGCGCCGCAGGCGGCGAGGGCGGCGGAGACGGCGAGGGCGATGAAAAGCTTGGGGCTGGGCACCTTCAGGCAGCTAGTGCGACACCGGTGGCAGTTCAAGCCGCTCGGCCGCCAGCAGAAACTCGACATTGCCCTCCGGCCCGGTGATCGGGCTCCGCTCGATCCCGAGCACCTGCCAGCCCCGCGAACGCACCCACTCCGCCGCGGCGGCGCAGACGCGCTCGTGGACCGCCGGATCGCGCACCACTCCCCCCTTCCCGATCTCCTCGCGCGCCGCCTCGAACTGCGGCTTGACGAGGGCGACGAGGCGCCCGCCGGGCCGCGCGAAGCCGAGCGCCGCATCGAGCACCTTGGCGAGCGAGATGAAGCTCGCATCGCAGACGATGAGATCGACCGGCTCGGTGATTGTTTCACCCGTCAGATAGCGGGCATTGGTCTGCTCGTGGACGTCTACGCGCGGGTCCTGGCGCAGCTTCCAGGCGAGCTGATTCGTGCCGACGTCGACCGCGAACACCTTCGCCGCCCCCCGCTGCAGCAGCACGTCGGTGAACCCGCCGGTCGAGGACCCCACGTCGAGCGCGACCGCCCCGGCCACGTCCCAGCCGAAATGATCGAGCGCGTGGGCGAGCTTGATGCCGCCGCGCGACACCCACGGATGCTCCTTTCCCCGCACATCGAGCGGCGCGTCCGCCGCCAGCGCCTGCCCCGCCTTCTCGATCTTGCGCTCGCCGGAGAAGACCAGCCCGGCGAGGATCAGCGCCTGCGCCTTCGCCCGGCTGTCGGCGAGCCCGCGTTCGACGAGAAGCTGGTCGGCGCGTGCCTTGGCCATGGCGTC
>DASWMB010000096.1:0-9583 GCA_036399955.1 Allosphingosinicella sp.
GACGTC
Source organism: Allosphingosinicella sp. (assembly GCA_036399955.1). GTDB lineage: Bacteria > Pseudomonadota > Alphaproteobacteria > Sphingomonadales > Sphingomonadaceae > Allosphingosinicella. Next base: position 7 of record DASWMB010000096.1, read on the forward strand.
GCCGGGCTGCTCCGACTTGTAGTCGCGATAGGCGGTGATCGAGGTGAGGCGCGCGCCGCCGAGGTCGTAGTCGATCTGACCGGAGACGCCCCAATCGGTGGTGTTGCCGCGGTAGGTGCGGCCGGGGGTGATCGCGATCTCACGCTCGAACGGGTCGGGCGGGAAGATGGCGCCGAGGCTCGTCATGACGTCGACGATCCGGTTCGACGCCGCGACCGAGTAGTCGCCCGGGTTGCCCGGCGTCGGATCGAAGGTCTCCGCCGTCGAGATGTAGACGGCGCCGCAGCAGCTCTCGTCGCGCGTCGTATAGTCGCCGATCAGCCGGATCGACAGCGCGTCGTTCGGCTCGAACAGCAGCTGCCCGCGGGTGAACAGGCGGTTGCGGTTGTTGACCCGCTCCTCCGTGCCGTTGGCGGCGTTGATGACGTCGTAGAAGCCGTCGCGACGCACGCCGACCGCATCGATGCGGAACGCCATGTTGGCGCCGATCGGCCCGGTGAGGCCGATCTGGCCGCGCATGAAGTCGTAATTGCCGTAGGTCAGCTCGACATTGCCGCCGAACTCCCTTTCCGGGCGGGCGCTGAGGATGTGGATGAGGCCGGCCGAGGCGTTGCGGCCGAAGAGGGTGCCCTGCGGCCCGCGCAGCACCTCGATGCGCTCGATCTCGCCGAGCTCGTTGAGGCCGACGCCGGCGCGCGAGCGGTAGACGCCGTCGATGAAGACGGCGACGGAGCTTTCGAGGCCGGGATTGTCGCCGACCGTGCCGATGCCGCGGATACGCGGCGAGGCGTTGGCTTCGGTGCCGGTCGAGGAGACGAGCAGCGACGGAGCGAGCTGGTTGAGCTGCCGGATGTCGGTCGCGCCCGAATTCTGGAGCGTCTCGCCGGAGACGGCCGAGACGGCAAGCGGCACGTCCTGGAGGACCTGGCGGCGGCCCTGGGCGGTGACGACGATGTCCGGTGCGCCGCCCTCTGTCTCATCCGCCTCCTGGACCGCCCCCTGCTCGGTCGGGCTGTCGGTCGGCGCCGGCTGCTGGTCCGGCTGGACGGGCTGGGGCTGCGCCCAGGCGGGCGTCGCCATGGCAAAAAGACCGGCGGACAGCAGCCAATAGGATTTCGACATTTTAACCCCTCCCAAGGATATGTTTGGGATAGAGCTAGCCAAAAGCGCCCCGGCTCGCCAGCGCAAAAGGCCGCATTTCCGCAGGGTTTCTGCCGATTATTGCTTTTCCGCAACTATTGAGTTGCAGAGTGAAACCGAAGAAAATCGCGGGCCCGCGACTTCCGCTACGGAATGCTGCACTTCGCTGCGAACCAGCGGTGCGGTGATCCAGCTGCGGCGGGAGGCGAAGCTATTTCGGAGAAAGCACCATCAGCATCTGGCGGCCTTCCATGCGGGGATGCTGCTCGACCTTCGAAATCTCGGAGACGTCGCCCTGGACCCGCTGGAGGAGCCGCATGCCGAGCTCGCCGTGCGCCAGCTCGCGGCCGCGGAAGCGCAGCGTGATCTTCACCTTGTCGCCTTCGTGGATGAAGTCGCGGACCTTGCGCATCTTCACGTCATAGTCGTGGTCGTCGATGTTCGGACGCATCTTGATCTCCTTGATCTCCTGCGTCTTCTGCGACTTGCGGGCGAGGTTCGCCTTCTTCTGCGCCTCGTACTTGAACTTGCCGACGTCGAGGAACTTGCAGACGGGCGGATCCGCTCCGGGCGAAACTTCGACAAGATCGAGGCCGACTTCCGCGGCCTGCTCCATCGCTTCGGCCGTGAGCATGACGCCTAAGTTTTCGCCATTTTCATCGATCACGCGCACTTTCGGCACGGAGATGAATTCGTTGAAGCGAGGGCCGTTCAGCGGCGGCGCCTGCGGGCGCCGGATCATGGGCGGACGTATAGCGATTTCTCCATCAGTCGTCGGAACCGCCGAGAGGTAGTCGCTCGCGCGGCGGAAAGAAAGACGGCGGCGCGGCGCCCGGCATTTTTGTCCGCCCTCTGTTGCGGATCAGCCGCGCAGGGTTCCCATCGAAGTCCTACTTCGATGGGGGCCGCAGGTCGGGCGGGCTCGCCGCCTGGGACAGTCGCGCGACCAAAGCATCGAGCGGCAGCACCTCCTGCCGCGCGTCGCTGCCGAGCGGGCGCAGCGCCACCGTGCGCTCCTCGGCCTCGCGCTTGCCCAGGACGAGCAGGTTCGGGACCTTCTTCAGCGAGTGCTCGCGCACCTTGTAGTTGATCTTCTCGTTCCTGAGATCGGCCTCGACGCGCAGCCCCGCCGCCTCGAGCGCGGCGACCACCTCGCGCGCATAATCGTCGGCGTCGGAGACGATCGTCGCGACCACCGCCTGGACCGGCGCCAGCCAGAGCGGGAAGCGCCCGGCATGGTGCTCGGTCAGGATGCCGATGAAGCGCTCGAACGAGCCGAGGATGGCGCGGTGGAGCATCACCGGCCGGTGCTTCTGCCCGTCCTCGGCGACATAGGCCGCGTCGAGCCGCTCGGGCAGCACCGTGTCGGTCTGGATCGTGCCCACCTGCCAGGTGCGGCCGATCGCGTCCGTCAGATGGAATTCGAGCTTGGGCGCATAGAAGGCGCCCTCGCCCGGCAGCTCCTCCCAGCCGAACTCCGGCCGGTCGCGGCCGGCGGCCTTCACCGCGTCGCGCAGCGACTGCTCGGCCCAGTCCCACATCTCCTCGGAGCCGAAGCGCTTCTCCGGCCGCAAAGCGAGCTTGATCTGGTAGTCCGGGAAGCCGAGGTCCCGGTAGACGACGTCGAGCAGGTCGAGGAAGCGGCGGACCTCGTCGACGAGCTGGTCCTCGCGGCAGAAGATGTGGGCGTCGTCCTGGGTGAACTGGCGGACGCGCAGGATGCCGTGCAGCGCCCCGTGCGGCTCGTTCCGGTGGCACACCCCCATCTCGGCGAGCCGGATCGGGAGGTCGCGATAGGACCTGATGCCCTGGCGGAAGATGAGGACGTGGGCCGGGCAGTTCATCGGCTTGAGCGCCATCCACTGCGCATCGTCGGAGACGATCGGGCCCTCGTCCTCGGTGTTCGGCGCCTCGTCCGGGATGACGAACATGTTCTCGCGATATTTGCCCCAGTGGCCGGACTGCTCCCACTGGCGCGCATCCATCACCTGGGGGGTCTTCACCTCCTCGTAGCCAGCGGCGTCGAGGCGGCGGCGCATATAGGCTTCGAGCGCGCGCCAGACGACGAAGCCGCGCGGATGCCAGAAGACCGAGCCGTGCGCTTCGGCCTGGAGGTGGAACAGGTCCATGTCCTGGCCGATCCGGCGGTGGTCGCGCTTCGCCGCCTCCTCGAGCCGGGTGAGGTGCGCGTCGAGCTGCTTCCTGTTGAGCCAGCCGGTGCCGTAGATGCGCGAAAGCATCGCGTTCTTCTGGTCGCCGCGCCAATAGGCGCCGGAGACGCGCGTCAGCTTGAACGCGCTCGGATCGAGCTTGCCGGTCGAGGCGAGGTGCGGGCCGCGGCAGAGATCGAGCCAGCCGCCCGAGCGGTACATGGTGATGGTCTCGTTTTCCGGGAGCTCCATCACCCACTCGGCCTTGAAGGCCTCGCCCTGGTCGAGGAAGAATTGCCGCACCTGGTCGCGGCTCCAGACCTCGCGCACCAGCGGCTCGTCGCGGGCGATGACCCGGCGCATCTCCTCCTCGATCGCGGGCAGGTCCTCCTCGGTGAACGGCCCGCGTCCGGGAGCAGGCGCGAAATCGTAGTAGAAGCCGTCCTCGGTCGCAGGTCCGAAGGTGATCTGCGTGCCGGGAAAGAGATTCTGCACCGCCTCGGCGAGGACATGGGCATAATCGTGGCGGACGAGCTCCAGCGCCTCAGCCTCGTCGCGGACGGTGATCAGCGCCAGCTCGGCGTCTCCCTCGAACGGGCGCATGATGTCGCGCACCTCGCCATTGACCCGCGCCGCCAGCGCCGCCTTGGCGAGGCCGGGGCCGATCGCCGCCGCCACGTCGGCCGGAGTGGTGCCCGGCTCGACTTCGCGAACGGAACCGTCGGGAAGGCGGATCGAGAACATTTCCGACATTGCGGGCACCGGGCTTTCATTGCTGCGGACGGGCGGCGGTTCTTAGGTGAGCGGCCTTCCCGGTTCAAGCGAGAGCACCGCTCGCGAAGGCGCTTGCGATCCTGTGCGCGCCGTTGCACCTTGGCGGGGAAGAGGGGGCTTTTCCATGGATGGCACGACCACGGCTGCGGCCGAGCACGGCGAACGCCGCCGCGTATTCGAGTTCAGCGGCACCTGGCAGGAGTTCCTGCCGATCGCGCTCACCAACCTCTTGCTGACGATCGTGACGCTCGGCATCTACCGCTTCTGGGCGAAGGCGCGGGAGCGGCAATATTTCTGGAGCCGGACCCGCCTCTACGACGACCATCTCGAATGGACCGGCACCGGCAAGGAGATGTTCCTCGGCTTCCTGATCGTCTTCCTGGCGCTGATCCCGATCATCGGCCTGTTCTTCCTCGCCTCCTACCTCTTCACCGGCAACAGCCTCGCCAAGCTGCTCGGCGGCCTGATCCTCCTCGCCCTCTATGGCGGCCTCTTCTACCTGACCGGCGTCGCTTCGCTGAGGGCGCTGCGCTACCGCCTCAGCCGCACCTACTGGCACGGCATCAGGGGCGGCAGCGAGGACGGCGGCTGGGGCTACGGCCTCGAATATATGTGGCGCACGATCCTGGTCTTCTTCAGCCTGTTCATCGCCTATCCCTGGGCGCAGACGCGGCTCTGGAACGCACGCTTCAACAAGATGAGCTTCGGCCAGCACCGCTTCCATGCCGATGCGACCGGCGAAGGGCTGATGGCGCGCTGGCTGCTGATCTACGCCGTGATCGCGGGGACCTTCGCTCTCCTCTTCGGCTTCGTCGCGAGCATGAGCGGCATGGATCCGGAGGAGATTGCGATGTCGGCGAGCGCCGGCCTGATCATCATCTTGGTGTTCATCGCCTTCTACATCGCCGTGCCGCTCGCCTTCCTCGCTTATTTCTCTGCCTATTACCGGCGCGTCGCCGGGGCGACGAGCATCGCCGGCCTCCGCTTCCAGTTCAGGGCACGCACCGCCGATTGGCTGCTCCTCTTCCTCGGCCATGTCGGCCTCGTCATCGCGACGCTGGGCGTCGGCGCATTGTTCATCAGCTACCGCAACTATTCCTTTGCGGTGCGTCACCTCGATCTGGAAGGCGAGGTCGACATCGCCGCTTTGACCCAGTCCACCACCCGCGCTCCGACCGACGCCGAGGGCCTTGCCGACGCCTTCGATATCGGCGCGCTCTGACGCGGGTGGCGCAAGGCTGGCTCTATGACGGCACCAGCGCCATCCGCCACGAGGTGCGGCTCGAGGCCGCCGGCGACGATCTGATCGTCGGCTATACGGACGGGGACCGCAGCGAGATTCCGCGCAGCCGCCTGTTCCACGTCGACACGCGCGGCGACTTCGAGGTCTACGGCCACGCCGGCGTCGACGGCTGGCGGCTCGGCGTGCCGAAGGGAGCGGCGGCGGAGCTCGGGCCCCTCCTGCCGCGGCGGCGGCGCTACGGGCGCTGGATCGACCGGATCGGGCTGTGGCGCGCCGTCGCCGCAGCCGCCTTGATTTCGGTGGGGCTGGTCTTCGGCGCGACGCGCTTTCCGGGCTGGGTGGCGCCCTTCGTGCCGAAATCCTGGGAGAGGAGCATCGGCGGACCGATCCTGGCGGGCCTCGAAGGCCGCTACTGCCACGGGCCGGGCGGCGACGCGGCGCTGCGCAAGCTTGCACGCGCCCTCGCGCCCGAGGCGCCCGACCTCGACATCCGCGTGGTCAACATCTCCATGGTCAACGCCGCCGCCCTGCCCGGCGACCGCATCCTCATCTTCGAGGAGCTGATCCGCCGCGCCGAGGGACCGGAGGAGGTGGCGGGCGTGCTCGCGCACGAAATCGCCCATGTCGAGAACCGCCACGTCACCGAGGCGATGGTGCGCCAGCTGAGCTTCGGCCTGATCGTGTCGCTGTTCGGCGGCGGCACCGGCGCCAATCTCGAGACCTTCCTCAGCACCCGCTACACGCGCGGCGCCGAGGAAGAGGCGGACACCGACGCGATCCACGCGCTCGAGCGGGCGCGGATCTCCCCTGCGGGAGCCGCCGCCTTCTTCGGGCGCGTGGCGCGGCAGGAAAGCCGGATGGGGATCGTCGGGCGCGGCCTTTCCTACATCTCCACCCATCCCGAACCGGCCGAACGCGAGCGGCGCTTCCGCGAGAGCGCCGGCTCGCGCACCGACTGGGCGCCCGCGCTGACGCCGGAGGAGTGGAAGGCGCTGGTCGCGATCTGCCGGACCGATCCCGAGCAGAACGGCGACTGAGCATTTGCCGCCGCGCGCGGCTTGTGGTTTGGGCGCGCGATGATCGAACTCGGCAGTCTCGAGCATGGCGGCGGCCGCCGCCTCGCCATGCGGCGCCGCGAAGGACGCGGGCCGACGCTGGTCTTCCTGCCCGGATACATGTCGGACATGGAAGGCGGCAAGGCGACGGCGCTCGACGCCTGGGCGGCGGCGGAGGGGCGGGCGATGGTCCGCTTCGATTATGGCGGCTGCGGCGCCAGCGACGGCGATTTCGAGGCGCAGAGCCTGGAGGACTGGCTCGGCGACGTGCTCGCGGTGATCGACCGGGTGGCGGATGGGCCGGTCGTGCTGGCCGGCTCGTCGATGGGCGGCTGGCTGATGCTGCTCGCGGCACTGGCGCGGCCGGAGCGGGTCGCCGGCCTCGTCGGCATCGCGGCGGCGCCGGACTTCACCTCCTGGGGCTTCAGCGCCGATGAGAAGAGGACGATCCGCGAGCAGGGGCGGCTCGAGCAGCCCTCGCCTCATGGCGAGCAGCCCTATGTCACCAGCCGCGTCTTCTGGGAGAGCGGCGAGCGCAACCTGCTCCTCGACCGCGAGATCGCGATCGGCTGCCCGGTGCGGCTGCTCCACGGTCTGGCCGATGCGGATGTGCCCTGGCGCAACGCGCTCCTGCTGATGGAGCGCCTCCGTTCAGCGGACGTGCAGGCGGCGTTGATCAAGGATGGGGATCACCGCCTGTCGCGCGACGAAGACATCAAGCTGCTGATCCGGACGGTGGACTCACTCGTGGAGCAGATGTGACCCCCTCTTTGATCGCCCTCGCCCTCGCCCAGGCCGCTGCGTCGGCCCCCGCAACGCCTCCCGCCTCCGCTGCCTCGCCCGATCGCGCGCGCTTCGAAGCCTGCGCCATCGAGGCGCGCGAGGCGCCCGAGCGGGCGGTCGACACCGCCAATGCGTGGCGGGTGCAGGGCGGCGGGCTCGATGCGCGCCAGTGCCTCGGCCTCGCTTATGTCGCGCTCGGCCGCTGGCGCTCGGCCGCCACCGCCTACGAGCAGGCGGCGCGCGAGGCCGAGACCGCGCAGGACCCGCGCCGGACCATGTTCTGGGTCCAGGCCGGCAATGCCTGGCTCGCCGCGGACGAAGGCACCAAGGCGATCCAGTCCTTCGATTCGGCGCTCGCCTCGCCGCGCCTCGCCGACGAGCTGAGGGGCGAGGTCCATCTTGACCGTGCGCGCGCGCTGGTCGCGCTCGGCACCTCGGCCGAGGCGCGGGCCGACCTCGACCGCGCGCTCCAGCTCGTTCCGGCGGACCCGATGGCCTGGTACCTCTCCGCGGCGCTGTCTGCCCGCCAGAGCAACCTCGTCCGCGCCGCGAGCGACATCGCCCGCGCCCGGCAGCTCGCCGGCAACGATCCGGACGTGCTGCTCCTTGCCGGCACGATCGCGGGCCTTCAGGGCAATGGCGCGGAAGCCGAGCGCCTCTACACCCAGGTCGCCACCGCCGCGCCGCAATCCGACGCCGGCCGCCGCGCCGCCGCCGCCCTCGCCTCGATGCGCGACGTCGCTCCCGCAGGCGCCGACCCTGCGGCCACAACGCCCGCGCCCGCTCCGGCTGCGACTACGACACCGCAGCAGCCGGCGCCCCAGCCCCGCTGACGGGCCACGGTCTTCACGCCGGCGTTCGCGGCACCATATCGGCGGCGGAAGAGAAGGACCGCCGATGAAATATCTCCACACCATGATCCGCGTCTCCGATCCCGAGGAGACGATCCGATTCTTCGAGCTGCTCGGCCTGCGCGAGGTGCGGCGGCGGGACAGCGAGAAGGGGCGGTTCACCCTCATCTTCCTCGCCGCGCCGGGGGACGAGCAGGCCGAGGTCGAGCTCACCCACAATTGGGACGAGAAGGGCTATGGCGAGGGCCGCAATTTCGGCCACCTCGCCTACCGGGTCGAGAATGTCTACGAGACCTGCCGGCGGCTGATGGAGGCGGGCGTGACGATCAACCGGCCGCCGCGGGACGGCCACATGGCGTTCGTGCGGACGCCCGACAACATCTCGATCGAGCTCCTCCAGCAAGGCGAGGCGCTGCCGCCGGCCGAGCCCTGGGCCTCGATGCCGAATACGGGCCACTGGTGATGATCGAGATCGCCCGCATCCCCGTCCTCAGCGACAATTACGTGTGGCTGGTGCACGAGCCCGAGTCGGGTGAGACCGCCGCGGTCGACCCGGCGGTCGCGGAGCCGGTGCTGGCGGAAGCCGCGCGGCGCGGATGGCGGATTGGGCAGATCTGGAACACCCACTGGCATCCGGACCACACCGGCGGCAATGCGGCCATCAAGGCGGCGACCGGCGCCTTCGTCACCGGGCCGGCCGCCGAGGCGGCGCGGATCCCGACGCTCGACCGGCAGGTGCGCGAAGGCGACCGGGTGACGCTCGGGCCGGTCGAGGCGGCGGTGCTGGAGGTGCCGGCGCATACGGCGGGGCACATCGCCTATCATCTCGCATCGGAGGAAGCCGTGTTCGTCGGCGACACTTTGTTCGCGATGGGCTGCGGCCGGCTGTTCGAAGGGACGGCGGAGCAGATGCACGCCAACCTCCGCCGGCTCTCCGCGCTGCCGCCGGAGACGCGGGTCTATTGCGCGCACGAATATACGCTGTCGAACGGCCGCTTCGCGCTCGCCGCCGAGCCGGAGAACGAGGCGATCGCGGCGCGGATGCGGGACGTCGAGGCGGCGCGGGCGGCCGGCGAGGCGACGGTGCCGACCACGATCGCGCTCGAACGCGCGACCAACCCATTCATGCGCGCGCGCAGCGCCGAAGAACTGGCGGAACGGCGCGCGCAAAAGGATCGTTTCTAGAGCGCGCGCCTGCTATGATCGCCCGGGGGCGCGCAATGGGAGTTCATCCGATGAAGAAGCCGCTCACTCTATTGGCTTTCACCCTCGCCGCGGCCGCCGGCTGCACCGCTTCCGGCGACATGGGCGGCGGCACGGAAACGGCCGAAGTCTCGCCGATCCGCGCCCGCGCCGAAGCCCGCCTCGCCAGCGAGCTTGCGGACAAGAGCGCCGGCCCGCCGCAGGCCTGCATCTCCCGCTTCGAGGCGGAGAAGATGGACACGCCGACCGACGAGACCCTGCTGTTCCGCGTCTCGAACGACCTGGTCTACATCAACCAGCCGCAAGGCGGATGCCCCGCCACCGGCAGCTCCCGCCGGCTCGAGCGCCGCACCATCGGCGCCAATCTGTGCCGCGGCG
>DASWMB010000097.1:0-3052 GCA_036399955.1 Allosphingosinicella sp.
GCCGCGTCCGGCCCATGCGCCAGCACAGTCGCCGCGTCGGCCAGCAGCTTTTTCGCCTCGTTGATCTCGGCGCCCTCCAGCGCTTCCAGCCGGGCGATCTCGTCCAGCGGCAGATCGGTGAAGCGGCGCAGGAACTTGCCCACGTCGGCATCCTGCGTGTTCCGCCAGAACTGCCAGTAATCGTAGGGGCTGAGCATATCGGCGTTGAGCCACACCGCGCCGTTCACCGTCTTGCCCATCTTGCCGCCGTCGGCCGTGGTCATGAGCGGCGTGGTGAGGCCGAACACCTGCGTGCCGTCCACCCGCCGCGCCAGCTCGACGCCATTGACGATATTGCCCCACTGGTCCGATCCGCCGAGCTGCAGCCGGCACTTGGCCCGCCGCGAAAGCTCCAGGAAATCATAGCCCTGCAGGATCAGGTAGTTGAATTCGAGGAAGCTGAGCGACTGCTCGCGGTCCATCCGCAGCTTCACGCTGTCGAAGCTCAGCATCCGGTTGACCGAGAAATGCTGGCCGATCTCGCGCAGGAACGGGATATACTCGAGCTTGTCGAGCCACTCGGCATTGTCGAGCATCACCGCGTCCGTCGGCCCGTCGCCGAACGTCAGGAAGCGCTCGAACACCCGCTTGATCGAGGCGATGTTGGCGTTGATCGTGTCGTCATCGATCAGTTTGCGCGCTTCGTCCTTGAAGCTCGGGTCCCCGATCTTGGACGTGCCCCCGCCCATCAGCACGATCGGCTTGTGCCCGGCCTGCTGAAGCCGGCGCAGCATCATGATCTGGACCAGCGAGCCGACGTGGAGCGAGGGCGCGGTGGCGTCGAAACCGATATAGCCGGGCACGATCTCGCGCGCCGCCAGCGCGTCGAGCCCCTCGGCGTCGGTGAGCTGGTGGATATAGCCGCGTTCGTCGAGTAGGCGGAGGAGGTCGGATTGAAAGGTCATGGGGCGCGTCGTTACATGGGCCAGTTGAAGCTCGCAATCGCCCGCGGCGCTCGGGTCCGGCCATGATCGGGGAAGAAGGCGTCGAACCGTTGCTGCGGCACGCGTCGGAGTTGATGGCCGCGGGCCGCGTGGAGGAGGCGATCGCCGCCTATGAACAATTGCTCGCCCGCCACCCGGACCTGCCCGACAGCTGGTACAATCTCGCCTGGCTCCAGCGCCGCGCGCGGCGCTTCGAGGCGGCGCTCGCTTCCTATGGCGAGGCGCTCGGCCGCGGCGTCACCGGCGCCGAGGAGGTCCATGTCAATCGCGCGGTGATCCTGGCCGACCATCTCGGCCGCCCCGACGCGGCCGAGGCCGAGCTCAAGGCCGCGCTCGCGCTCGACCCCAACTATGTCCCGGCGCTCCTCAACCTCGGCAACCTCCACGAGGACCGCGGCGAGCGCGACTCGGCCCGCGCCGCTTATGCGCGCGCGCTGGAGACCGAGCCCGGACACGCCCTGGCGCTGGTGCGGCTGGCCGGGGTCAGCCGGCCCGAGTCGCCCGACGCTCCGATCGTAAGCCGGCTGCGGCAGGCGATCGCCCGCGCCGCCGACCCGCTCGGCCGCGCCGATCTCGGCTTCGCGCTCGGCCAGGCGCTCGACGCCGCTGCCGCCTATGACGAGGCCTTCGCCGCTTATGCCGCCGCCAACGCCGCCAGCCGCGCCGCCAGCGGCGCCCGCTACGATCCCAAGGCCCACGAGCGCCTCGTCGATCGCCTGATCCGCGCCTTCCCGCGCGCCGCCGAGCCGGGCTCGGCGCCGCCCTCCGACGCTCCCTTGTTCATTTGCGGCATGTTCCGCTCGGGTTCGACGCTCACCGAGCAGATCCTCGCGGCCCACCCGACCGTGACCGCGGGCGGCGAGCTCGACCTGCTGCCGGCGCTGATCGCCAGCGAGCTGCGCCCCTATCCCGAAGCCGCCGCCGAAGCCTCGCCCGACACCCTCGCCCGCGTCCGCAAATCCTATCTGGACGGCGTGCGCGCGATACATCCCGGCGCCCGCTTCGTCACCGATAAGAGGCCCGACAATTTCCTGCACATCGGCCTCATCAAGACGCTCTTCCCCGCGGCGAAGATCGTCCACACCGTTCGCGACCCGCTCGACAACATCCTGTCCATCTACTTCCTGCACCTCGGCCCTGAAATGGCCTACGCCCTCGATCTGGCCGACGCCGCACATTGGTACGGGCAGTACCGCCGGCTGATGGCGCACTGGCACTCGCTCTTTCCGGGCGACATTTACGATGCCGATTACGATACGCTGGTCGCCGATCCGCGGCCGGCGGTCGAGGCGCTGCTCGCCTTTAGCGGCCTTCCCTGGGACGAGGCCTGCCTCTCCTCCCACGCGGCCTCAAACGTCGTGAAGACAGCCAGCGTCTGGCAGGTCCGCGAGCCGCTCTACCGCCGCTCGTCCGGCCGCTGGCGCCACTACGCCGCCCATCTCGGCCCGCTCGCCGAGTTCATGCCCGAATGACTTGGCCCCCCGCCCGCGCGGAGGGGTTCAGGATTTCCGGCTCAGCGCCCGCATCGCATCGTCGAGCCCGTCGAGCGTCAGCGGGTACATGCGGTTCTGCATCAGCTGGCGCACCAGCTGGGTGGAGTGCGAATAATCCCAATATTGCTCCGGCGTCGGGTTGAGCCAGGCGGCCGAGGGGTAGGTGGTCGCCATCCGCTGCAGCCAGACCGCCCCCGCCTCGTCATTATAATGCTCGACCGACCCGCCGGCATGGGTGATCTCATAGGGACTCATGGCCGCGTCGCCGACGAAGACGAGCTTATAGTCGTGGCCATATTTGTGGAGGACGTCCCACGTCTTGGTGCGCTCGGCGAAGCGGCGGCGATTGTCCTTCCACACGCCTTCGTAGACGCAATTGTGGAAGTAGAAGAATTCGAGATTCTTGAACTCCGAGGTGGCGGCCGAGAACAGCTCCTCGCAGACCCGGACGTGCGGGTCCATCGATCCGCCGACATCCAGAAACAGCAGCAGCTTCACCGCATTGTGCCGCTCCGGCCGCATCCGGATGTCGAGCCAGCCCTTGCGCGCGGTGCCGTCGATCGTCTCGTCGATGTC
>DASWMB010000098.1:0-2799 GCA_036399955.1 Allosphingosinicella sp.
CCAGCATCCCTCGAACGAGCTTGTTTCAGGACCTGTGATCCATTTTCCCTCGAAGTAGCGCTCTGCTCCGTAGCGAGGCTCGCGCCGACCCAGGTTCCGTGAAGGGGCCGCTATCGCGGGCTCCTTCGGTGCGAGCGCGACTGAGTCCATAGCGCAGCTGGTGGCAAGGAGCGCCGAGGCCAACATCGAAGCGAGCTTCACTCCGGCCTCTCCCCGCTCAATCGACCCGCATCGCCACGTCGGCGAGGCTCTCCGCTTCGATCAGGAGCTGGTCCTCGGCGGCGCCGCCGGCGGCGGTGCGTTCGCGGCCGATCATGACCAGGACGGGGACCGCCAGCGGCGAGACGCGGTCGAGTTCGACATGGACCATGGTGCCGGCGGCGCGGTCGAGCAAGGACGCGAGGCGGCCGACGTCGGTCATGCGCGCGCGCGCATCGTCCCAGGCGGCGCGGAGCAGGAGATGGTCGGGCTCGTAGCGGCGCAGCACGTCATAGATGAGGTCGGTCGAGAAGGTGACCTGCTTGCCCGATTTGCGCTTGCCCGGATGGTGGCGCTCGACGAGGCCGCCGATCACCGCCACCTCGCGGAAGGCGCGCTTCAGCAGGTTCGAGCCCTGCACCCATTCGACGAACTCATTCTCCAATATGTCGGCCGAGAGCAGGCGCGCGGGATCCTCGATCGGCTCCAGCCCGTAGCAGGCGAGCGCATAATCGTTGGAGACGAAGCCGAGCGGCTTCAGGCCCGCCGCCTCCATCCGCCGGGTGATCAGCATGCCGAGCGACTGGTGGGCGTTCCAGCCCTCGAAGCTGTAGATCACCATGTAATGGACATGTTCGTGCGGGAAGGTCTCGACCAGCAATTGGTCGGGCTGCGGCAGCGTCGACCGGCTCGCCTGCACTTCCAGCCAGTCGCGCACGTCGTCGGGGAAGCGCGACCATTGCTCGCGCTCGTGGAGGAAGGCGCGGACCCTGCCGGCGAGGTTGGTGCTCATCGCCATGCGGATGCCGAGATAGGTGGGGATCCGCGCCGATTTCTTGCTGGCGCGGACGATCAGGTCGGTGCCGTCGATCTTCTCGACCTCGAGCACCAGGCCGGCGAAGAAGAAGGTGTCGCCGGGGCTGAGCGTGGCGCCGAACTGCTCCTCGACCGTGCCGAGCCGGCGGCCATTGCGGAAGCGGACGTCGAGCAGCGGCGCGTCGACGATGATGCCGGCGTTCATGCGGTGCTGCTGGATGAAGCGCGGGTGCGACACGCGCCAGGTGCCGCCCTCGTCGCGGGTGAGCCGCTTAAACCGGTCATAGGCGCGCAGCGAATAGCCGCCCGATTCGATATAGCTCAGCACCTGGCCGAACAAATCGGCCGACAGGCCGGCGTAGGGCGCGGCGGCGCGCACTTCCTCCAGCATCTCCGCCTCGTGGAACGGAGCCGCGCAGGCGGCGGCCATGATGTGCTGGGCGAGCACGTCGAGCGCGCCGGGACGGAAGGTCTCGAAGTCGAGCTCGCCTTCGCCGATCGCGTCCAGGGCGGCGCGCGCCTCGAGATATTCGAAGCGGTTGCCGGGGACGAGGATCGCTTCCGAAGGCTCGTCGAGCCGGTGGTTGGCGCGGCCGATCCGCTGCAGCAGCCGCGATGAGCCCTTGGGCGCGCCCATCTGGACGACGAGGTCGACGTCGCCCCAGTCGACGCCGAGGTCGAGGCTGGCGGTGCAGACGAGGCCGCGCAGGCGCCCCGAGGCGATCGCATTCTCGACCTTGCGGCGCGCCTCGATCGACAGCGATCCGTGGTGGATGCCGATCGGCAGATGCTGCTCGTTCACCGCCCACAGATCCTGGAAGATAAGCTCGGCCAAACTCCGGGTGTTGCAGAACACCAGGCTGGTCTTGTGGCGCTCGATCTCCTTCATCACCTGGGCCGCGGCCCAGCGGCCCGAATGGCCGGACCAGGGGATGCGCTCGTCCTCGGGCAGCATGATGCGGATATCGGCTTCGGCGCCGGGATCGCCGATCACCACCTCGACCGCGTCCGCATCGCCGTGCGGGGCGAGCCAGCCCTGATAGGCTTCGGGATCGGAGACGGTGGCGGAGAGGCCGACGCGCCTCAGATCCGGCGCCAGCCGCTGCAGCCGCGCCATGGCGAGCGCGAGCAGGTCGCCGCGCTTGCCGGTGGCGAAGGCGTGGATCTCGTCGACGACGATGGTGCGAAGGTCGGCGAACAGGAGCGCGCTGTCCTCGTGGCTCAACAGCAGGCTCAGCGATTCGGGCGTGGTGAGCAGGATCTGCGGCGGCCGCACCCGCTGGCGCGCCTTGCGGTCGGAGGGGGTGTCGCCGGTGCGGGTCTCGACGCGAATGTCGAGCCCCATTTCGGCGATCGGAGTGAGGAGGTTGCGCTGCACGTCGACGGCAAGCGCCTTCAGGGGCGAGACGTAGAGCGTGTGCAGGCGGTCGGACGGCTGCTCGGTCAGCTCGACGAGCGGCGCCAGGAAGCCGGCGAGCGTCTTGCCGGCGCCGGTCGGGGCGACGAGGAGCGCGCTGCGGCCGGCGCGGGCGGCGGCGAGCATCTCGCGCTGGTGCCGGCGTGGGCGCCAGCCCTTGTCGTCGAACCAGCGGGCGATGACCGGCGGGAGCCCGTCCGCCGCGGCGTCAGCCATGTTCGGGCCGGATCAGGTGCCGAGCGTGTTGTCGTCGCGGTGGGCGGCGTCTTCCTCGCGGTAAAGCTCGCGGGTGGCGGCCTCGGTGCGGTCGATCTCGTCGGGCTTGGACTTGCGGTTGCGGAGCAAGGCCCAGGCCAGCACCGCCGCCA
>DASWMB010000099.1:0-4644 GCA_036399955.1 Allosphingosinicella sp.
GGACAAGATCGTCATCCTGCCCGACATGGACGCCGGCTGCTCTCTCGAGGACAGCTGCCCGCCCGATCAGTTCAAGGCATTCCGCGAGGCGCATCCGGACCATATCGCGCTCACCTACATCAACTGCTCGACGGAGGTGAAAGCGCTTAGCGACATCATCGTCACCAGCTCGTCCGCCGACGCGATCCTGTCGCAGATTCCGCCGGTGCAGAAGATCATCTTCGGCCCGGACAAGAATCTGGGCGGCTACCTTGCGCGCAAGACCGGCCGCGACATGCTGCTGTGGCCGGGCGTGTGCATCGTCCACGAGGCGTTTTCCGAGACGGAGCTTCTGAAGCTCAAGGCGCAGCATCCCGGCGCGCCGGTGCTCGCGCATCCGGAATGCCCGCCGCACATCCTCGACCATGCCGACCTCGTCGGATCGACCAAGGCGATCCTCGAATATGCGCTGTCGAGCTCGTCCGACGTGATGATCGTGGCGACCGAGCCGCACATCATCCACCAGATGGAGAAGGCGGCGCCGAACAAGACCTTCATCGGCGCGCCGGGCGCGGACGGGAACTGCAACTGCAACATGTGCCCGTACATGGCGCTGAACACGATGGAGAAGCTCTACGTCGCTCTCCGCGACCTCCAGCCGCAGGTCGTGATCGAGGAGGAGGTGCGCCTCGCCGCGAAGAAGTCGCTCGACCGTATGCTCGACATGGCCGGGCGCACCGTCGGGCAGGGCGATGTCGGACGCCCCGTCTCCGCGGCTGCCTGAAGAGCCCTCTCCCGCTCGCGGGAGAGGGAGGGGCCCGCGAAGCGGGAGGGTGAGGGTCTTCTTCTTCTTCTTCTGCGTAAGACGAGAGCGACGAGAAGAAGAAGACCCTCACCCCAACCCTCTCCCGCGAGCGGGAGAGGGAGTTTTCCCTCACCGCGATCACCCCCGAGCGAGAGGGAGCGCGTCAAGTCGCCGCCACGTGCCTGACGCCGCGGCCGGCGGACTTGGCGAGCTCGCTTTCGTGGCCGTGGGGCGCGGGTCCATCGGAACGCAGATAGTGGCTGTCGAGCTCAGCGATCAGCCGCTCGGCATCTTCGCCGCCGTTCATCCGTATGAGCGCGTCGATCTTCGCCTCCATCCGGTCGTCATTCTCCTTCGAGGCGGGCGAGCCGACATAGAGGAAGTAAGCGAGGCCGACGACCTGCCAGATCAGCTGCAGGAACTCCGACTGCCAGTTTTCGAACGTGTCCCGCCCCATCTCGACCAGATATTCCGAGAGCTCCGGCCGGTCGCCATGGGCGGCCGCCTCATCGGCGAAGGCGTACCAGCCGAAGAGCCAGTGCAGAGCGAACGATCCGAGGAAGAAGAGAAGGGTGATCCAGCCGTAAGCATAGCGGCGCATGGGCAACTCCCGGGCTTGTTTCCGGGCCGTAACGTCCCGGCCGCTGCGGTTGTTTCCAAGGGTGCCCGGGGGTAGGTGCGCGCAATGTCCTTCGACCTGCCCGGTTTCGACCTCGACCGCTTCGTGCGCGAGACGCTCGCCGAGGATCTTGGGCCGGGGGAGGACGTCACCTCGGCGGCCGTCATTCCGGTGGAGGCGCGATTTCGGGCCGTGGTGGCGAGCCGGGACGAGATCGTGGTCGCCGGACTGGCCGTTGCAGAGGCCTTCTTTCGCGCACTCGATCCGGAGGTGGAGGCGACAGCGCTGACGCAGGACGGCGAGCGCGTCCCTGCGGGCGCCGAGCTGATACGACTGACCGGGCGGGCGCGCGCACTGCTCACGGCCGAGCGCTCGGCGCTGAATACGCTCCAGCACCTGTCCGGCGTCGCGACGCTCACCCGCCGCTATGCCGATGCGATCGCCGGCACCGGCGCCACTCTCCTCGATACGAGGAAGACGATCCCGGGCCTGCGCCTCCTCGAAAAATATGCGACCCGGATGGGCGGTGCCGAGAACCATCGCATGGGCCTGTGGGACGCGGCGATGATCAAGGACAATCATGTCGCGGTCGCCGGCGGCATCGGCGAGGCGGTGCGCCGCGCCGCCGCCGCGGGCATCGGCCGGATCATCGTCGAGGTCGACCGGGTCGACCAGATCGAGCCGGCTCTGGCCGCGGGCGCGACCCATCTGCTGCTCGACAACATGGCCCCGGAGACGCTGCGCGAGGCGGTCGCGGCGGTCGGCGACCGCGTGCCCACGGAAGCGAGCGGCGGCGTCACCCTGGAGACGATCCGCGCCAAGGCGGAGACGGGCGTCACGTTCGTCTCGGTCGGTCGGATCACGCAGTCCGCCCCCGCCGCCGACATCGGACTCGATTACACGCCGCTCTGAGGCTTGCCAGCGCCGCCCGCGCGGCTAAGCTCCGCCGCGACATCAAGGGGGACACGACCATGCGACCGGCATCCATCGTCACATTCGAGCGCCTGCTCCTGCTCATGATCGTGCTCGGCCTCGTCGGCGCGGTGCTGAGCTGGGACACGACCGCGGCCGCTTACGCGGCGCAGGGTCTCAGCGAAGGCGTCCTCATCGCCGCTTATGCCGTCGCGCTTGCCGTCTCGCTCCTGCTGCTGTGGCTGATCGCGCGCCGCGGGAGCAACGTCGCCCGCTGGGTCTATGTCGTGCTCTGCCTCGCCGGGCTGGCGGTGAGCCTGACGACCGTAGGCGCCTTGTTGCGCCAGCCGCTCCCGGCCCTGCTGATGCAGGCGGCGCAGTTGCTGCTGACCATCTTCTCGGTCGTGCTGCTCTTCCGCGCAGATGCGAGCGCCTGGTTCTCGCGGAGCGGGAGCGCGCCCGCCGACTAACGGGAGACGTCGCGGCCGACGACCTCGCCGTCGATCGTCATCGTCTCGGGATGGTTGCGGTCGAGCCAGCGCTTCAGGATTCTGAGGTTCCTGCTGTTCGAGCGGAAGGCGAGATCGAACAGATCGCCGACCAGCGGCACCGCGCCGATCAACATGTCGGCGCCGACATTCGCCGACATCCGCACCAGCTGAAGCTTCGACATGCCGAGATTGCGCGCCTCCCAGACGATCCAGGCACCCATCGCGGTGGTGACGAGGTCGCCGACCACCGGGACCAGCCCGACGATCGCGTCCAGGCCGACGCGATAGTTGGTGCCGGGCAGGGTGAAGGCGCGCTCGAGCAGCGCTTCCATCGCCTCGACGCGGCGCCGGACGGAGGCGGGATCGCGCCCGATCGGGAGCTGGTCGGCGATGCGCTGGAGCTCTTCTCGGTCGATCCTTGCCATGTCACCTCTCGATTGCGATCAGCTCGCCGGGAGCGTGGCGGGCGAACGGGTTGCGCCGGAAGCCGGTGAGCCGCGGCGACACGAGCGACCAACGCACCGGCGCGGCGATCGGCACGAACAGCGCGGCGTCGGTGATCGCCCGGTCCGCCGCAGCAAGGAAGGACTGCCGCTCGGCACGGTTCTGCGTTTCGCGCGCTGCGGCGAGCGCGGCGTCCGCTTCCGACGAGCAGAGGCGGGCGCCTTCGCAGGCGAAATTGCGCAGATACCAGGCGGCCATGGTCGCGGGAGCGACGCTGTCGATGAAGCGCAGGTCCGCCGGCGCGCCGGGCGCGACCCGCTCCGCATCGACGCCGACGGCGCGCCAGTCGCGGCGGAGGAGGGCAAAGATCAGGCGATAGCCCGGCCCCTCCGGCATCGCCACGCGCAGCCGCAGCGGTCCGCCTTCGCCGGCGGCGGCGGCGAGCGTCCGCGCCGCCTCCTGGCGCCGCACGACCAGCGGCGCCGCGATCCAATCCGGTGCGGCGGGGGCGGGGACTTCCTCCAGCCCGGGCGGCAGCAGCGTGGCGCGCGCAATGAGACCCGGTACCGCAAGTGCCGCGACGATCCCGTCGCGATCGACGGCCATGGCCAGGGCGCGGCGCAGCTCCGGCGCTGCCAGCGCGCCCTCGCCACGCTCGAAAGCGAGGCCGAACAGCCCTGCCACCGGATCGAACTGGAGCACGGCAGCGGGAGGAGCGGCGGCGCGGACGACCAGGAGATCGCCGGCGGTTCCGCCGGTGACGAGGTCCGCGCCCCCCGCAAGGTACCGGGCCACGGCGATCGCCGCCCGTTCGCCGCCGAGCGCGATCGGCAGCTCCGCGGGCGCCTCCTCCTCATCCTCCTCCTCTTCGGACCGCGGCAAGGTGAGGATCATGCTGCCGTCGCCCTGCGGGGCGGCCGCATAGGGCCCGGTGCCGCGATTGCCGATCAGGACGGCCATTTCCGGCTGGGCGAGGAGCTGGAGGAAATGCGGGCGCGGGGCGCGCAGCGTGATCTCGAGCACTTCGTCCGTCATCGGCTCGATCTGGCGGATGAGGCCGAGGATGGGCTTCAGCGGATTGCGGCTGGCGGCGGTGAGCGCCGCGCGCAGCCGCGCCACCACCTGCTGCGCGGTCACCCGGCCGCCGCCGATCCATTCCGTGCGGCGGATGCGGAAGGTGTAGCGCAGGCCATCGTCGGAGACGATCCAGCTCTGCGCCAAAGCGGGCTCGACTTCGCCGGCGGCGTCGAAGCGGACGAGGCCCTGCGCGGTCGCGGCGAGCAGCAGCGCCGCCGCCGGGTCGAGAGGGGCGAGGTTGGGATTGACGATGGCCGGAGCGGCACCGATGGCCGCGACCCTGACGGGGCCTCGCTCGTCCTCGGCGCAGCCGGATG
>DASWMB010000100.1:0-5548 GCA_036399955.1 Allosphingosinicella sp.
AGCGCCGCCGCATCATCGCGGACGGCGCCCGGGCCGCCGCCGAGGCGGAGGGCCTCACCCTGGTTGAGGACGAGGGCCTGCTTGCCGAGAATGCCGGCCTCACCGAATGGCCGGTTCCTCTCCTCGGCCGCTTCGACCCCACCTTCCTCGACGAGCCATCGCGCGAGCTTCGCGACGCGCTCGACCTTGTCGCCGACGGTGCCGAGCTTTTCGTGGAACACGATCTGCGACAGCTTGTTCGCCTGCTCCTCGAGCGGGACCTTCAAGTCCTGCTCCCAGAAGAAGCGGGCGTCGGAGAGGCGGGCGGCGAGGACCTTCTGGTTGCCCTCGACGATCGAGCGCCCGCCGTCGCCGGGCTGGATATTGGCGACGCAGACGAAGCTCGAAGCGAAGCGGTCGGGGCCTGCGCTGACGGCGAAATATTTCTGGTTGGTGCGCATGGTGAGCTGGATCACCTCGCTCGGCACCTCCAGGAACCCGGGATCGAATCCGCCGAGCAACGGCACCGGCCACTCGGTGAGGCCGGCATTCTCGGCGACCAGTGCCTCGTCCTCGATCAGCGCCAGATGAGCTTCTTCGGCGGCGGCGGCGGCGCCCTCGGCGATCAGGCGGCGGCGCTCGGCGGGGTCGACGATGACGTGGCAGGCGCGCAGCTTCTCGACATAGTCGTTGGCGCTGCCGATGGTGATCGCGCCGGGATGGTGGAAGCGGTGGCCGACGGTCGCGGCGCCGGAGCGGACGCCGCCGATCTCGAAGTCGACGATCTCCTCGCCGAACAAAGCGACGATGCCCTGGAGCGGGCGGACCCAGCGCAGGCTCTCGGTGGAGGTGGAGGCCGCGCCCCAGCGCATCGACTTGGGCCAGGGAAAGGCGCGGACGATCGCCGGCACGGCCTCGGCGAGGACGGCCGTCGTGGACCGGCCGGGCCGGTCGGCGACGGCGAAGAAGACGCCGTCGCGCTCCTCGAGCTGCTCGCGGGTAAGGCCGGTCTTCCTGAGGAAGCCTTCCAGCGCCTGGGGCGGGGCGGAGCTGCGCGGACCCTTGGTCTCCTCGCGGACGGCGGCGGTCTCGGCAGGCAGGCCGCGGGCGATGAGCGCGAGGCGGCGAGGCGTCGCCCAGCTCTCGATCCGCTCCGCGGCGAGACCGGCCTTGGCGAGCTCGGCCTCGCACAGGCGGGCGAGGTCCTCCGACGCCTTGGCCTGCATGCGGGCGGGGATTTCCTCCGAGAGGAGCTCGAGGAGGAAGTCAGTCATTGGCGACAAGCCCGAAAAGCAGAGAAACCGTTCGGGCTGAGCTTGTCGAAGCCCTGCCCTTCTCTTCGGCGTACGCAAGAACGAAGGACAGCCCTTCGACAGGCTCAGGGCGAACGGTGTGTGGCACCACCCTCAGTGCGCTCATCCCCCCTCCGCAATCTTTCCATCGGCGCCTTGCGCCGCTGGAACCTTGGATTGCTCCGCCCATCCGTTCTTTTCCATCCAGCCGCGGCAGGCGCCCTTCGCGAGGTCGCGGACGCGGCCCATATAGGCCTGGCGCTCGGCGACCGAGATCACGCCGCGGGCCTGGAGAAGATTGAAGATGTGGCTCGCCTTGATCGCCTGGTCGTAGGCCGGGAGCGGCAGGCGCGCCTCGATGCAGCGAGCGGATTCGTCGGCGGCGTCGCGGAACCAGCGGAACAGGGTCTCGGTGTTCGCCGTCTCGAAATTATACGTGCTGAACTGGCGCTCGTTCTCCAGGAAGACCTCGCCGTAGGTCACGCCTTCATCGTTGAACCTCAGGTCGTAGACGTTGTCGACGCCCTGGATGTACATGGCGAGCCGCTCCAGCCCGTAGGTGAGCTCGCCCGCGACCGGCTTGCAATCGTAGCCGCCGACCTGCTGGAAATAGGTGAACTGCGTGACCTCCATGCCGTCGCACCAGACCTCCCAGCCGAGGCCCCAGGCCCCGAGCGTCGGGCTCTCCCAATCGTCCTCGACGAAGCGGATGTCGTGGACGGAAAAGTCGATGCCGATCGCGGCGAGAGAGCCGAGATAGAGCGCCTGGAGGTCCGGCGGGCTCGGCTTCAGGATCACCTGATACTGGTAATAATGCTGGAGCCGGTTCGGGTTCTCGCCGTAGCGGCCGTCGGTCGGGCGGCGGCAGGGCTGGACATAGGCCGCCTTCCACGGGTTTGGGCCGAGCGCGCGCAAGGCCGTCGCCGGGTGGAAAGTGCCGGCGCCCATCTCCACATCGTAGGCCTGGAGAATGAGGCAGCCCTGGCGGCTCCAGTAATCGTGGAGCGTCAGGATGAGTTGCTGGAAGCTCGGCGGCTGGTCGGCCAAGGATAGGCTCACGGGCTGGCGATAAAGGCGGTTCGCTTTGGCCGATGCTTTGGGTAGGGTCAAGGAACGAGGGAGGACGAGGCGGATGCGGCTTGGCGGATGGAGATCGGTGCGGGACTGGGCCAAGGCGCTGGCCGGCGCGGCGTTGCTGCTGCTCGTGCCGGAACGGGTCCTTGCCGATGCACCTGCTCCCGCGCCCGCATCCGCCGCGGCCGCGACGCCGCGCCCGGCGATCTGGCTGCTCGAGGACGAGGACACGAAGATCTACCTGTTCGGCACCACCCATATCTTCCCGCGCGGCCTCAGCTGGCGCTCGCCGCAGCTCGAGGCGGCGATCCGCGAGGCGGACGAGCTGGTGACCGAAATCCCCGCCGACGAGAAGGTCGACGAGGAACGGCTGGCGAGCGGCATGTTCATGGGCAAATCGGTGCCGATCCTGTCGCGCGTGTCGCCGGCGCACCGCGAGCGGCTGGAGCAGCTGATCGAGGCCAGCGGGCTGCCCGCCGACGCCTGGGACATGATGCACAGCTGGGCGGCGGGCATGCTGCTCTACGAGATGTTCATGGCGCGCGCGGGCGACGAGGCCGAGCTGAGCGGCGCCGAGATCGAGCTTAGGGACGAGTTCCGCCGCGCCGGCAAGGCCATGTCAGCTGTGGAGACGGGCGAGTTCCAGCTCGGCATCTTCCGCTCGCTGTCGCTGCCGGCCCAGCGGGCGTTCCTCGAATCGACGATCGACGACCTCACCGCGCCGCCCGCGCCGGACGCGACCGCCGACGACGGCACGCGCGAGTGGACCAGCGGCAATGTCGAGGCGCTGGCGCGCGAGATGGAGGCGCTCCAGCCCGAGCTCTACGAGGCGCTGCTGACGCGGCGGAACCGCAACTGGACCGAGTGGCTCGAGCGGCGGCTGGAACGGCCGGGAACGGTGCTGTTCGCGGTCGGCGCCGGCCACCTCGCGGGGCGCGATTCGGTGCAGGCGATGCTCGCCGCGCGCGGCCTCGAGGCGCGGCGGATCGACTGACGAACCGCAGATCGTTTCTGAAGATGAAGGACTGACATGCTGAAAAGCCTGCCCAAGCGCCTGGCTCGCTTCACCGCCCTCCTGGCAGGCCTCGCGCTTGCCGCCTGCGCCAGCCAGGCGCCGCGGACCTCCGCGGCCGCCGAGCCGCGGCCGGCTTTGTGGACGCTCTCGGACGCGGATACGACCATCTATCTGTTCGGCACCATCCACGCCTTGCCGGAGGGGACGCAGTGGCGCACGCCCGCGCTCGAGCAGGCGATCGCCGCCTCGAGCGAGCTCGTCACCGAGATCAAGCTCGAGGGCAACGAGGCGGCGGCGGTGGCGGCCTTCGCGCGGCTGGGCCTCGGCCGCGGCCTGCCGCCGGCGCTGGAGCGGGTGCCCGAGGGGGAGCGCGAGAAGCTGCGCCAGGCGCTGAGCTCGGCGGGGCTGCCGATGGCGGCCGCCGACCGGCTCAAGACCTGGGCGGTGGCGGTGACGGTGGCGCAGGTGCTGTTCCAGCGCGCCGGTCTCAACCCGGAGCTCGGCGTCGAGCGGAGCCTGACGCGCACCTTCTCCGGCGCCGGCAAGGCGATGTCGGCGCTCGAGACGATCGAGGAGCAATTGGGCTTCTTCGACAGCCTGCCGGAGGAATCGCAGCGCGCCTTCCTGGTCGGCGCCCTCGAAGGCCCGGAGGAGGTCCGGCGCGAGCTCGACCGGATGCTGGCGGCATGGCGGAGCGGCGACGTGCGCGCGATCTCCCGCACGTTCAACGACGACGAGACGCTCTCGCCGGAGCTTCGCGAGACGTTGCTCGTCCGCCGCAACGCGCGCTGGGCCGAGTGGCTGCAGCGCCGCCTGGGCCAGCCGGGGACGATCTTCGTCGCCGTCGGCGCCGGCCATCTGGCGGGCGACGGCTCCGTCCAGGAGATGCTGAGGCGGCGCGGCCTCAGGACGCGGCGCGTGCAGTAGGGCCTGTGCGGTGACGCTGACAGATTGTCATGGGTGCTTGACATGGGGGCTGCGAATCGCTTAGTCAGGTTTCGCTGACAGACGGTCAGCTTTATCTGACACGGGAATCGGCAGATGCTTGTCGAGGGGGATGTGAGGAACAGGCTCAAGGTCTTGAGGGCCGAGCGCGGCTGGAGCCAGGCGGAGCTTGGCGGACGGCTCGGCGTGTCGCGCCAGGCGGTGAACGCCATCGAGACCGGGAAGTACGACCCGTCCCTGCCGCTCGCCTTCCGGCTGGCGCGCCTCTTCGCGATGCCGATCGAGGAGATTTTCGACGATGCCGAAGGGGACGACTGAGATGGAACGGGGGATCGGCGAGCAGGCCGAGCGCGGCCGCCGCCTGCGCAAGATCGCGGTGATCGGGGCGCTCTTCACCTTCGGGCTGGTGAGCGGCTTCTTCGTCGGCCATTCCGGGCGCGGCCTCGAGGCGCTGCTCGGGCCCGAGCCGATTCTGTCGCCGGCGGTGGCGATCGGCCTGGTCGTCCTGACCCTGGCGGCGACGGCGATCGGCAGCCTGCTGCTCAAGGACCAGATGGACGAGGTCGAGAAGCTCAACAAGTACAAGGCGGGCTCGGTGGCGGGCTCGGTCTATCTCCTCACCTATATGTGCTGGTTCTTCCTCTGGAAGGGCGGCCTCGTGCCGGAGCCGATGCACATCGTGCTCTTCCTGCTGTTCCTCGTCTCCTTCTTCGGGGGGATGGCTCACTACCGCTACCGCTGAGCGGACGCGGCGACACCACCACAGAACCACCGACGCAAAGGATCAAGACGATGAAGAAGCTGCTGCTTGCGGCGCTGATGGCGCTCGCCCCCGCTCCGGCCCTCGCGGCCGAGACCCCTGCCCCTGCACCTGCCCCGCGGACCGACGCCGATCCGGCGCTGTGGGTGGTGAGGGACGCCGACACGACGATCTACATGTTCGGCACCTTTCACCTGCTCGACGGCCGGCGCGACTGGTTCAACGACGAGGTCCGCGCCGCCTTCGACCGCTCGTCCGAGCTGGTGCTCGAGGCCCGGATGCCGGAGAACCAGGCCGAGCTCGAACCGCTCTTCCACCGCTACGCCATCGACCCAAGCGGGCGCCGCCTGTCGCAGCGGCTCGGCGAGGAGGAGAACCGCGCGCTCGCCGCGGCACTGGCCAGCGCCGGCGTCCCCGCCGCGGCCCTGGACAGGTTCGAGCCCTGGTTCGTGACGATGACGCTGTCGTCGCTGGCGGGCGGGA
>DASWMB010000101.1:0-8514 GCA_036399955.1 Allosphingosinicella sp.
CGGGATACAGGATCTCGCCGTCGGCAAGCAGCGTCTCGTCGTGCACCACCGGCCCGACATTGTACTCGCCGGGGATGTCGGCTGCGGTAAAGACCCCGGCGACGCCGGGCGCGGCCCGCACCGCGTCGAGGTCGAGGGAGACGAGCGCCGCGTGCCCTTCGGCGGCGTGGCCGAAAGCGAGATGGAGCAGGCCCGGCGGCTCCGGGAGATCGTCGACATAGGCCGCCGCGCCGGCAACGTGGAGGCCAGCGCTGTCGTGCTGCAACGGCTGGTGCACGGCTCCGGCGACCTTCGCCGCACGCGGGGCGGCGCGGTCAGCCATGGAGCACGCTGACCGGCTCGTGCTGCTCGGCCCAGACCCTGCGCAGCAGATTGGCGGCGACCGTCCGACGATAGGCGGCGGAGCCGCGCAGGTCGTCGAGCGGCTGGTAGTCGTTCGCCAGTGCCTGCGCGGCCGCTTCCATCGTCTCCTCCGTCCAGACCGCGCCGGCGAGCGCGGCCTCGCAGCCGGGCGCTCGTGCGGGGATGCCGGCCATGCCGCCGAAAGCGACGCGCGCCTGCGTCACGATGCCGTTCTCGATGTGCAAAGCGAAGGCGCCGCAGACGCCGGAAATGTCGCTGTCGAAGCGCTTGGAGAGCTTGACGATGCGCACCAGCGTCTCAGGCGAAGGGCGAGGGATGCGGACGCTCTCGATGAACTCGCCCGGTGCGCGGTCCTGCTTGCCGTAGCTGAGGAAGAAGTCCTCGAGCGCGATCGTTCGCCGCTCGCCGCCCCTGCGAAGGGTGAGCTCGGCGCCGAGCGCGATCAGGGCCGGCGGCATGTCGCCGATCGGCGAGCCGTTGGCGATGTTGCCGCCGATCGTCCCGGCGTTGCGGACCTGGACGCCGCCGATGCGGCGGACGAGTTCGCCCAGATCGGGATGCAGCCGGGCCAGCGCCTCGCGCGCGTCGGAATAGCGGACGGCCGCCCCGAGCGTCAGCGCCTCGGCGGTTTCCTCGATCTGGCGCAGATCCGCGATGTCGCCGATGAACACGGTCGCGCCGAGCTCGCGATGCTGCTTGGTCACCCACAGACCGACGTCGGTCGCGCCGGCGACGATGCGCGTCTCGGGATTGGCGGTGAGGCGATCGGCGAGCTCGTCGGCAGTGCGGGGATGGCCGTATGCCGGCCGCAGCGCGCGCAGGGCCTCGGCAGTCGCGTCGTCCTCCTCCGCGGCCATCGGCACCGCTTCGCCGGCGGCGAGGATCGGCCCGTAGCCGGTGCAGCGGCAGAGGTTGCCGGCGATCACGTCTCCCACCGGCACGCCGCGCGTGCCCACCGCGCCGATGCTGCGGCCGTAAAGCGACATGACGAAGCCCGGCGTGCAGAAGCCGCATTGTGAGCCGTGGCGCTCGACCAGCTCACGCTGGACGGGGTGTCTGCCGCCGAGGCTCTCGACGGTCCTCAACGCCTTGCCGTCGAGCATCGGCAGGAACAGGATGCAGGCATTGACCGCTCGCCATTCGACACTGTTGCCCGTGAGCTCGCCGAGCAGGACGGTGCAGGCGCCGCAATCGCCCTCCGCGCAGCCTTCCTTGGTGCCGGTGCGGCGGAGCGTGTAGCGCAGATAGTCGAGCACGGTCGCGGTGGGGTCCGCACCGGGGGCCTCGATCACCTCGCCGTCGAGCAGGAAGCGGATCATCTCGGACTCCCCGCCGCGATCCAGGCGCCGAGACGCTGCCGCTCCTCCGGCGTCATGCCGGTCGCATTGCCGAGCGGCATCACATGGGTGTCGACCGCCACCGCCTTGATCCGCGCCGAAGCCGCCCGGATGCGCTCCCAGCTGTCCAGCGCGATGGCGCGGGGCGGCCGGTTGCCCGTGTGACAGCCTGCGCAACGGCTCGCCAGGATCGGCTCGATGTGCGCGAAAGTGACGTTCTCGGCCGGCGCGGCAGGGCCTCTGCCCTTCTCGAGCGTGACATAGGTGACGGTGGCGAGCGCGAGAACCGCCGCCACCGCTATCGTAGCGCCCGCCGGCCGTCCGCGGCCGCGCAGGTTGAAGATGTGGCGGACCGCAACGCCGGTCAGCCCGAGCAAAGCGAGCACCAGCCAGGGCCGCTCGGCCCCGTAGGTCATCGGGTAATGCGGGCTGATCATGATGAACAGCACCGGCAGGGTCATGTAATTGTTGTGCAGCGAGCGCTGCTTGGCGGCCGCGCCCAGCCTCGGATCGGGCGTTCGGCCGGCGATCAGGTCGGCGACGACCTTGCGCTGGTTGGGGATGATGATGACGAAGACGTTGGCCACCATCGCCGTGCCGATGATCGCGCCGATATGCAGATAGGACGCGCGCGAGTTGAACACGGCGTCGAGCGCGGCGGCGCCCAGCACCAGGATCGCGAACCAGAAGACGCCCAAGGCGAGGTTGCTCGCGCCGACCGGCGAGCGGCAGAGGCCGTCATAGACGAGCCATCCGAGCGCCAGTGCGCCGAGACCGATGCCGATCGCGGCGCCCTCGCTGAGATCGGCCTTGGCCGGATCGATCAGGAAGCTCTGGGCGCCGACATAATAGACCAGCACGAGCAGCGAGAAGCCGCTGATCCAGGTGAAATAGGCTTCCCATTTGAACCAGTGGAGCCGCTCCGGCATCGACGCCGGCGCCACCTGATATTTCTGGTTGTGATAGAAGCCGCCGCCGTGGACCGACCAGAGCTCGCCCGAGGCCTCGCCTTCCGCCGGCGGCTTCAAATGATTGTCGAGCCAGACGAAATAGAAGGAGGAGCCGATCCAGGCGATGCCGGCGGTGAGGTGCAGCCATCGAATCGCGAGGTTGAGCCACTCCCCAATGTCCACGGCCACGCTCAGCTGCCCCGATAGGTCGAATAAGCGAAGGGCGAGACGAGCAGAGGCACATGATAGTGGCGGCCCTCGGCCGCGACGCCGAATGCCACCGTCACCTCGTCGAGGAAGGGCGGATCCGGGAGGGCGACGCCGAGCCCGCGGAAATAGTCCGCAACGGCGAAGCGGATCGCGTATTGCCCGGGGGCAAGGGTACCCGGCGCGAGATCGGGGCAGCGGCCGTCGGAATTGGTCGTGCCGCGCGCGATCTCGCCGTCCGGTCCGCTCAGCACCAGCGCGAGGCGCGCGGCGGGCCGACCGTGCATGGTGTCGAGCACATGTGTGGAAAGCGTGCTCACCGCACGGCCTCCTCGAGGCGCAGCCGGACGATCTCGCCGATCTGATCGAGTGCCGTTGCGACCTCGGTGTCCCGGTCGTTGGCGAGGCGGCGTTCCATCGCGGCGAGGATGCCCGCTTTGTCGGTCAGGCGCACGCAGATGATGAAGGGAAAGCCGAATTTCTTGGCGTAGGCGGCGTTGAGTGCGTGGAAGCGGTCGAACTCCGCTTGGCTGAGGCGGTCGAGCCCGGCGCTCGCCTGCTCCGCGGCGCTCGCCTCGGTGAGGCTACCGTCGACCGCGGCCTTGCCGGCGAGCTCGGGATGCGCGCGGATGAGGGCGAGCTGCTCCTCGGGCGTCGCGTCGCGGACCACGGCCATGAGGTCGGCATGCCGGTCCCCCGACGGGGGCCGTTCATCGGCGCGCGCCTCGACCCAGGGGGAGTGCTCGAACAAGGTGCTCATCTCGCGACGCGCCCGAACAGCCGCAGCCGGCTGACGCCGCCGTCGGGCACGATGTTCAGCCGAACGAAGCGGATGGCGCCGAGATCGGCGAGGCCGCCCTTGAAGGCGTGGACCGCGTCCGCCTCGAGCTTCACCTCGGGGAGCAGCACCGGCCAGCTCTCGGACGCCGCCGCGATCTCCTCGGGGGAGCCGTCGGCGGCGGGCGCAGCCTGAAGGAAGCAGCGGTCCGGATAATTGCCTTTGAAATGCGCCGTGTCGACGACGACTTCGTCGATCCGCCCGGGCGCGCCGAGCTCCAGCACCGCCCAATCGTGACCGGGCTCGCGGCGGCGCCTCGTCTCCCAGCCGTCGCCCATGTTCACGCCGCGGCCGGGCGCGGTCAAATTCTCGATGCGGCCGTAATGCTCGTCATTGGCGATGATGCCGCGGCCGCCATTCTCCATCGCCAGCAGGTCGAGGCGCGTGTCGTGATCGACCTTCGACCAGTCCTTGGCGACCCGTCCCCACACGCGCAGCCGGGCGACGCCGCCGTCCGGGAAGATGTGGAGACGCACGTGCGTCACGGGCTCGGCATGCTCGACCGGCACCCAGAGCCGGTCGTCTCCCTTCAGCGCAAGGCGGTCGGTGACCTTCGTCCAGCCGTCCTCCGGGACCGCCGCCTCGCTGCGGCAGACCTCGATCTCGGCGCCGGGCGGATAGTTGCCGGTGAAGTGCCTGGTATCGATCTCGAAGCCGGCGACGATGCCCGGCACGCCAAGGCGGACCACGCACCAGTCGTGGCCGGGCACGCGCTTGCGGCGGCTCTCCCAGCCGTCCATCCACTTGCCGTTCTCGTCATATTTTTCGGGGATGAAGACCGGCTCGGCCGGGTCGATCAGGCGCGCCTTGTCGGCGAAGAAATCGTCGGTGGCGTAGGTCACCGCGCTCCCGAGCCGCGGCTGGGCGAGATCGACGTAGCGGCGGCGCAGTTCCTCAAACATGCGGATGCACGGCGCGCCAGTGGCGGGCGATGTCGATGCGCCGGCAGAACCAGACGTCCGCGTGGCCAAGCGCGTGCTTCAGGAAGCGCTCGAGGCCGGCCAGCTTGCCCGGCCGGCCGGCCAGGCGGCAGTGAAGCCCCACCGACATCATCTTCGGCCGCTCCTCTCCTTCCGCGTAGAGGATGTCGAACGTGTCGCGCAGATAGTCGAAGAACTGGGCACCGGTATGCATGTTCGCCGAGGCGAAGCGCATGTCGTTGGTCTCGAGCGAATAGGGCACGATGAGGTGGCTCTTCCCCGCCGCCTCGGTCCAGAAGGGCAGGTCGTCCGAATAATCGTCCGCGTCGTAGAGGAAGCCGCCTTCCGCGGCGACGAGGCGGCGGGTGTTGGGGCTGGTCCGGCCGGTATACCAGCCGAGCGGCCGCTCGCCCGTCAGTTGGCGGTGGACCTCGATCGCGCGCTCCATGTCGGCGCGCTCCTCGGCTTCCGGCACCCATTGATAGTTGATCCAGCGCCAGCCGTGCGACGCGATCTCGTGCCCCGCCTCGAGGAAGGCCTCGACCACCGCAGGATTGCGCTGCATCGCGAGCGCGACGCCGAAGACGGTGACCGGAACGCCGTAGCGGTCGAACAGCCGCAGCAGCCGCCACACGCCGGCGCGCGATCCATATTCGTAGATCTGCTCCATGCTCATGTGCCGCGCGCCCGGCACCGGCGCCGCATTGGCGATGTCGGAGAGGAACACCTCCGCGCCCGGATCTCCGTCGAGGATGTTGGCCTCGCCGCCTTCCTCGTAATTGAGCACGATCTGGACGGCGATGCGGGCGCCGCCCGGCCATGCCGCATGCGGCGGCGTGCGGCCGTAGCCGGCGAGATCGCGGGGGTAGCTTCGGTCCGTATGCATGGCTCGCGGCACGCTAGGACGAAACGCCGCTCTGTGCCAAGCTCGCCGGATGCGCGACCTTACCCCCCAGCCGCTCACCGCCGCGGCCTTCGCTCCCTTCGGCAGCGTCATCCAAGCCGCCGACGACGCCGTGAAGATCGAGATCAACGACGGCCACGCGATCCGCTACGACGCGCTCGCGAAGGTGGATGTCGCAGACGGCGGCGGCGTCCCCGCGATCAGCATCTTCCGCGCCAGGCCGCTCGGCGAGCTGGTGCTGCGATCCTTCGAGCGCCACCCGCTCGGCACCCAGGCCTTCGTGCCGCTCACCGGCCGTCCCTATCTCGTCGCCGTCGCTCCTGCCGGCGATTTCGATCCGTCGGCGGTCCGCCTGTTCCGCGCCGAGCCGCACCAGGGCGTCCACTACGGCAAGGGTGTGTGGCACCATTTCCTGCTGGTGCTCGATGAAAGCGATTTCCTCGTCGTCGACCGATCCGGACCGGGCGACAATTGCGAGGAGGCCGAGCTCGCGCCCGGCGAGCAGATCCGGGTGCGGCCATAGCGCCGCCTAGCGCCAGCCCGCTTCCTTCAAAGCAGCCGCGCAGCTTCGGCTCACCGGCACCGTCAGTCCTCCCGCCAGGCGCGCCTCGCCGCCGCCGCGTCTCCACCGCACCCCTTCGACGGCTTCGGCCGCGGCCCACCAGGATCGATGCAGCCGGTAGCCATGGGCCTGGGCGAGCTCGTCCAGCGCTTCGGAGAATCGCATCGAGACGAGTTCCGAGCCGGCGTCGGTATGGACCCGCACATAATGGTCTTCGGCCTCGACGGCCACCAGCCTCGCTCCCCGCCGCTTGGCCGAAAGCCGGAGCCGGAAGGCGCGCTCCGCCTCCGGGAGCGGCGGTGCGACGATCGTTCGCGTCTCGACGATGCGCCGCCACAACAGCGCCCTGAGCGCCATGATCAGCAGCGAGACGACGAACACCTGCCAGCCGAGCTGCGGAAGCAGCCACGGCCGCCTCGGCAGGTCGAGCATGGCCGCATTGAGAAGGTAGACGAGGGGGGTGATCGGGACGGTCATCGCCAGCGCGACGGCGGCAATGCGCAGCCAGAAGCCCCGGATGCGCGGCCCAAGCATCAGATCGACGCCGATCCCGATCAGCCCTGCGCCGATGACCGCGACGAGCCAGTAGGCGGTGCGGAGCAGGTCGGGAACGTCGAGGGTGCGATAGGGGCCGAGCGCCGCCATCGCCAGGCCGAGGCCCGCGAGCAGCAGCAGGTCGACCGCAAGCCGCCGCCGGCGCTGCCCCGGCTCCGTTCGCGAACTAGATGCACCGTTCACGCGAAACCGTCTTTCCACACCAAGCGGCCGGGCCCCCAATGCGCGCACATCGCAAGCGGGAGCCTATCATGATCGCAAGCCAAATCTACTCTGCCGCATGGCGCGCCGTCGTCGTCGTCCTCAGCGTCGAAATCGCGGTCGTCACCGCGCTCCGCTACTTCATCGGCACCGAGGCGCCGCCGCCGCCCATCCTCGCCAATGCCTTCGCACATCCATTCCTGATCCTCCACGCGACCGGCGGCGTCGCCGCCTTG
The DNA here is from genome assembly GCA_036399955.1 of Allosphingosinicella sp. Taxonomy (GTDB): domain Bacteria; phylum Pseudomonadota; class Alphaproteobacteria; order Sphingomonadales; family Sphingomonadaceae; genus Allosphingosinicella. The sequence continues at coordinate 7,074 of DASWMB010000101.1, forward strand.
CTCCTCGGCCCGCTCCAGTTCGTCCTTCGCATCCGGACTCGTCGGCCGGGCTTCCACCGCGCCACCGGCCGCCTCTACGTCGTCGCCTGCGCGCTCGCGGCGCCCACGGGCCTCGTGCTCGCTCTGGGAACGACCGCCGGGCCGGTCGTGAGCGTCGGATTCGCCATTCCCGCGATCCTGTGCGCGCTCTTCACCTGGCTCGGCTGGCGCGCGGCGGTCGAGCGGCGCTTCGGCGACCACAGCGACTGGATGCTCCGTTCCTACGCCGTCATCGCGACGGCCATCACGCTGCGCCTGCTGATCCCGGCCTCCGCCTTCCTCGATTTCGACTTCCTCGCCGCCTACCGCGTCAATTCGTGGCTGGCATGGATGATCAACCTCGTGCTGGTCGAATATGCCATTCGCCGCGACCGCGGATCGGCCGCGCATCCGGAGATCAGCCCGCCGACAGCCAGGCGAACCTCGCCACGAACAAAGCCGCAAGGACGAGCAGCAGCCAGTCCGTCCGCGTGATCCGCCCCCGCACCAGCTTGATCAGCGCGTAGGCCGTGATGCCGAACGCCAGCCCGTTGGCGATCGAGAAGGTGAGGGGGATCAGGGCGACGGTGAGAAAGGCCGGGATCGCCACCTCCGGATCGTCCCAGGCGATGTCGACCAGCGGCGCCATCATCAGCCCGCCCACCAGGATCAGCGCCGGCGCCGTGGCGGCGAGCGGGACGAGCTGGGCGTATGGCGCCGCCAGCATAGCCAGCAGGAAGAGGATTCCGGTGACGATCGCTGTGATGCCGGTGCGGCCGCCCGCCTGGACGCCGGCCGCGCTCTCGACATAGCTCACCACCGTGCTGGTGCCGGCGAGCGCACCGGCCATCGTGGCGACCGAATCGGTGAAGAGGATGCGGTTGAGCCGCGGGATCCGGCCGTCCTCGCCGATCAGTCCGGCGCGGCGCGTCACGCCCACGAGCGTTCCGATATTGTCGAACATGTCGACGAACAGGAACACGAACAGGATCTCGAACAGGCCGATCCCGTATCGGCCGGAAAAGACGCCGGCGAGGTCGAGCTGGAAGGCGGTCCCGGAGATCGCCGTCAGGTCGTAGGGTTGCGGTGTGAAGGCGACGAAGCCGAGCGCCCAGCCGGCGAGCGTGGTGGCGAGGATGCCGATCAGGATCGCACCGCGCACCCGCCACGCCGACAGCGCCGCGACGATCGCGAGGCCGAGCAAAGCCAGCGCCGCCGAACGGGCGCGCAGGTCGCCGAGCGCGACCGAGGTGGCTTCGTTGGAGACGACGATGCCGCCGTTCTTGAGGCCGATGAAGCCGATGAACAGGCCGATGCCGCCCGCCACCGCGGCGAAGAGATATTGCGGGATCGCGGCGATGATCAGCTGGCGGATGCCCGCGAAGGTCAGCAACAGGAACGCGACGCCTGAAATGAAGACGCA
>DASWMB010000102.1:0-2239 GCA_036399955.1 Allosphingosinicella sp.
GCAATCCTCGCCGAGCGGGACCTCCTCCGGCATCCAGTGGATCTGCTGCTGGCGCTTCCAATATTCGAACGCCCAGGGATATTCGAAGGGCTTGTACTGCTTGCGGGCTTCGAGAAGAGGCATCACCGGGCTCCTAAGGAATTGTGGATCACGAGGGCGGCAAGCACCGCGCTGACGAAGATCAGCAGGAAACCGACCCAGCGGGTGGTCCTGCGCATTTCGGGCTCCGTCGGCCGGACGACCGCGCGCAGCCCGAGCAGGGCGAACAGGAGCGGCCCCGCAAGCTCCGACCACAAGGGATCGGAGTCGCCCGTCAGGCGCACATACATGGCCGCCGCGAAGAAGAGGAACGCGGGCACGAAGGCGAAGAGGAAGAGGCGATCGATGCGCGCCGCCGCATTCGCTTGGCCGCTCATCGGGCCGGCTCCGCGATTTCGAAATGGGGGTTCCAGGCGGCTTCCCAGAGGTGGCCGTCGGGATCGGAAAAATAGCCGGAATAGCCGCCCCAGAAGACGTCCTCAGGGCGCTTGACGATGCCGGCGCCGATCGAGGCGACATGGGCGAAAAGGGCGTCGACCTCGGCTTTGGAGCGAAGGTTGTGGGCGAGCGTGATGCCGGAAAAGGGCTGCGGGCCGGGATCGGCGAGGCCGGCGTCCTTCGCCAGCTCTTCGCGCGGGAAGAGGGCGAGGCGGACGCCGTCCAGCTGGAAGAAGGCGATGCCCTCGCCGTCGGCGTCGTTCGCCGGCGGCAGGCCGAGGCCGTCCCGGTAGAAGGCGATTGCGCGGGGCAGGTCCGCGACGCCGAGGGTGACGATGCTGAGGCGCGGCTCCATCGCTCAGTCGCCCAGGAAGACGGCGAGGAAGAGGAGGATGCCGCAGGCGGTGACGAAGACGCCGAACAGCAGGATCGCGGCGTAGAGCGCCTTCCAGCCGAGCGACTGGCGCGGCGCGGGCGCGGCAGGCGGCACGGCGGCGGAGGCGGAGGCGGCCGGACCGCGCAGGCCGGCCCAGCCGGCGCGGGCGAAGGCGAGGCCGCCGAAGGTGAGGGCGGCGCCGGTGACGGCGGTGCCGGCGGGGCTGCCGCCGCTCATGCGATCGTCACCTGGCCGAGCGGGCTGAGGCAGCCGGCGGCGAGGAGCAGGACGGCGGCGGCGATGGCATAGACGGCGCGGCGCCGGCCGTCGCGGGCGCGGGCATAGAGCGGCGTGCCGGGCCCGTGGCCGCTGCGCAGGAACAGGACGAGCTGCCAGGCGCCGTAGAGCGCGGCGAGGAGGCCGGCGAGCATGAGCAGGTGGCCGAGGGTGACGGGCGAGGGGATCATGCGCGCTTCTCCCGCACGACGACGCGGTCGCGGTAGACGACGTGGCTCTTCTTAGCGCCGACGCCGAATACGGCGACGCCGAGGAGATAGCCGAAATCGTACCAGCCGCCGTTGTTCGGCACGGCGTAGATCGACACCTCCGGCATGAAGAGGGAGAGGAGCCAGGCGACGGGGAAGATGAAGCCGTGCCACAGGCCGTGGAGGAAGCCGGGCGCTCCGGGCGCGACCGCGGCGCCGGCCTGCGTCGCGCAGGCGGCGAGGAGGAGGAGAGGGAGGAGGACCAGTGCCGACGCCAAGCCAGAGAGCCCCCTCTCCCGCTCGCGGGAGAGGGCTGGGGTGAGGGTCTTCTTCTTCTTGAGGGACAGGCCCTCACCCTCCCACCGCCTGCGGCGGCGGGCCCCTCCCTCTCCCGCGAGCGGGAGAGGGGACAAGATCATTGGCACGCCAGGCATTCGTCATAGTCCGTGGTGGCGAGCTCGTATTTCGGGGCTTCGGCGGTGTTGTCCGCCTCGACGCCGCCGGCGAAGCCGGCGCGCTGCACCGACTTGGAGCGCAGATAGTAAAGCGATTTCACGCCGAGCTCCCAGGCGCGGTAATGGAGCATCAGGAGATCCCATTTGTCGACGTCGGCCGGGATGAACAGATTGAGCGACGTCGCCTGGTCGATATAGGGCGTGCGGTCGGCGGCGAGCTCGATCAGCCAGCGCTGGTCGATCTCGAAGCTGGTCTTGAAGACGTCCTTCTCCTCAGGGCTGAGGAAATCGAGATGCTGGACCGAGCCGCCGCGCTCGAGGATCGAGTTCCAGACGTTGGCGCTGTCCTTCGACTTCTCCTTGAGCAGCGCCTCCAGATACGGGTTCTTGATCGAGAAGCTGCCGCTGAGCGTCTTGTGGGTGTAGACGTTGGCCGGAATGGGCTC
>DASWMB010000103.1:0-7477 GCA_036399955.1 Allosphingosinicella sp.
CCGAGATCCGCGCCGTAGCCGGCATAGAGGTCGAGCTGGACATCGCCGAGATCCTCGACCTGCGGGTCGCGCAGCCGGAAATTGTCGATCCCGCTCAGGCTCGTGCCGCGACCGCCGACATAGAAGCCGCTCGCCGTCTCCAGCGTCAGCCCCGCCTGCAGGGCAGGGTCCTCGTCGGAGCGGGAGACGCCGCGGAAGCGGTAATCGGACATCAGCTCCGCCTCGCCGCTGAGGGTCAGGCCGGTGCCGGGCACGGGCACTTCGGCGGCGGCAGGACCGCCGACGCCGACCGCTCCGGCGGCGGCGGCGGCGGCGAGCAGGAAGGGCAGTCTCATCGTCGTTCCTCTTCGGATGGTGTTGCCGCTTCCCCTGCCCCAGCGCGGCGGGAGCGGCAACTCGTTAGCGCTTCCTTAGCCGCGCCTCGCTTAACCATTGCGCCATGACGCGCCATGCCCCTCCACCGGAAGCCGCCGACGGCAGCGATGCGCCGCGCCGGCTCGCCCAGCTGCGTGAGGTGCTGCACCTGGTCGAGCACGTCGCCGGACGCGGCGGCAGCGGCCGCGGCGCCGATCGCGAGCTCGACCAGGCCGCCCGCATCGGCGGCGCCTACGCGGAGGCGCTCCCCATCCTCCAGCGCCGGATCAACGCGCTCGTCGCGGAGACCAGCGCCTGGGCCGCGGCCGGCGTCGACGCCCTCACCCGCGCCGGCGGTACCCAGGCGGCCGCCGCCCGTCTCGCCGACGAACTGCGCGCCGCGATCGAAGACGTGCTCAGGCTCCTGAAGCTGTAGGCGGAAGCGACCGCCCGGCCGGCATCTCCTTGATCCGGATGTCGCGCTGCGGGAACGGGATCGAGATATCGTTCTCCTGGAACAGCACCCAGAGCCGGTTGAGGATCTCGGACTGGACGTTGCCGACGCCCGCCTCGGGATCGCTGATCCAGACCAGGATCTCGTGGTCGACCGAGCTCTCGCCGAAGGCCCTCAGCCACACCCGCGGCTCCGGCGACTGGAGCACCCGCTTCGATTCCTTCGCCGCCTCGATCATCAGCTTCTGGGCGAGCGGCAGGTCGCAGTCATAGGCGATCCCGACCGGGATGTGCACGCGCACGTCGCGGCTGGAATAGGACCAGTTCTCGACCTCCTGGGTCATGAGGTTCTCGTTCGGGATCAGATGCTCCTTGCCGTCGCGCGTCACGATCGAGACGGCGCGGACGCCGATCTTGGTGACATGGCCGAAGCTGTCGCCGACCACGATCACGTCGCCCGGCTTGATCGAGCGGTCCATCAGCAGGATGATCCCCGCGATCAGGTTTCCGAACGTCTTCTGGAAGCCGAAGCCGACGGCGAGGCCGAACGCGCCCGAGAAGACGGCGAGCGCGGTGAGATCGATCCCGACGAGGTCGATGCCGACGAAGAAGGCGACGGCGATGATCGCCACCGCCGACAGCTTCTGGGCGAGGAGCTGCTGCGTCGGATCGAGGCCGGACGAGCGCCTGATCGAGTGGCCGACGATCCGGTTGAGGAGCTTCACCACCGCGTAGAGCGCCGCCGCGGTGACCAGGACCTGGAGGATGGTGAGGAGCGAGATCCGCGTCTCTCCGGCATCGAAGCCGATCTTGTCGAGGAGCTCCGACAGCGGCTTCAGCCCGCCCAGCGCACGCGCGAAAATGGCGACGAAGGTGAAGCCGGCGAGGAGAGCGGCGATCCAGCGCGGCACCTGCAGCCCGCGGACGAAGCCCGAGACCAGCAGGGCGGTCGACGCGGCGAGCGTGAAGCCGAGCACGATCACGGCGAGCGGCCGCCACGGATCGGCGAAGAACACGATGGCGAGGATCAGCGAGAAGACGAGGTAGCGCGAGAGGTCGCACATGCGCGAGGCGAGGCCGCCGCCGCGCGTCCCGGCACGATGCTCCCAGAAATGCGCCAGCCGCGGACCGATCTTTCGCCCCGCGAGCCAGGCCGCGGCCCAGGCGATGGCGACGAACACCAGCGCCGCGGCGGCCGAGATCCAGTCGGCATAGGTCGGCCAGGTGAAGCCGAGCCCTTCCAATATGCTTCGCATCAGGCGGCTCCCCAGCGGGCGAGGCCCCGCTCCAGATCCTCGATCAGGTCGGCCGTATCCTCGAGGCCGATGCTGAGCCGCACGACCGGGCCCTCCGCCTGCCAGCGCGTCGCCGTCCGCAACCGCTCCGGATCGACCGGCACGGCGAGGCTCTCGTATCCGCCCCAGCTGTAGCCGATGCCGAAAAGCTCCAGGCCTTCGATCAGCCGCGTCCGCGCCTCATCGTCGCCGCCGTTCAGCACGAAGGAGAACAGGCCCGAGGCGCCCCTGAAGTCGCGTGCCCAGTGCTCGTGCCCCGGGCAGTCCGGCAGCGCCGGATGCAGGACCCGCGCCACTTCCGGCCGGTCCTTCAGCCAGCGCGCGACGGCGAGGCCGCTCTCCTCGTGCTGCCGCAGCCTCACCGCGAGGGTCCTGAGGCCCCGCGAGCCGAGCCAGGCGTCGTCCGGGCTCAGCGCGTGGCCGAGGTCCCAGCTCGTCCGCTCGAGCTTCGGGTACCATTCGGGCGTGGCCGTCACCGATCCGAGCATCACGTCGCTGTGGCCGGCAATGTACTTGGTGCCGGCGAGGATCGAGAGGTCGGCGCCTGCGGCCAAGGCCGGAAAGAAGAGCGGCGTCGCCCAGGTGTTGTCGATCAGCGTCGCAAGGCCCCGCGCCTGCGCCGCCGCGCAGATCGCCGGAACGTCCTGCACTTCGAGAGTGAGCGAGCCCGGGCTCTCCATGAATACGGCGCGCGTCCGCTCGCCGATCAGCTCCGCGATGCCGGCGCCCGCCATCGGGTCGTAATAACGGGTGGCGATGCCGTATCGGGCGAGGAAGACGTCGCAGAAGCGGCGCGTCGGCCCGTAGACGCTGTCGACCATCAGCAGCTCGTCGCCGGACTTCAGCACGCTGAGCAGCGCCGCCGTCACCGCCGCGAGGCCGTTCGAATAGAGCATCGTCCCGCCCGCGCCCGGCTCGAGCCCGGTCAGCGCTTCGGCGAGCGCCCACTGCGTCGGGCCGCCATGCAGGCCGTAATAAGGCTCGCCGAACTTCGGCGCCGCCGCACGCATCTCCGCGACGCTGTCGAACAGCACCGTCGAGCCGCGATGGACCGCCGGATTGACCAGCCGGCCGCGCCACGCCTTGCGCCGGCCGCCATGGACGAGCCTGGTGCCGTCGCCGCGGTCGCCCCCTGCGCTCACGCCGCCCCCGTCGCTTTGGGCGTCTCCGGATCGGCGCCCCATTCGGACCAGCTGCCGTCGTAGAGCCGCACGTCCTCCTTGCCGAGGAGATGCGCGCCGAACAGCAGCACCGCGGCGGTGACGCCCGAGCCGCAGGTCGTCACCATCGGCCTCGAAAGGTCGATTCCGGCCGCAGCGAACGCCGCGCTCAGGGCGTCGCGCCGCTTCCAAGTGCCGTCCTCCTGAAACAGCTCGGACTGCGGCAGGTTCTTCGATCCCGGGATGTGCCCTGGCCGGACACCGGGCCGCGGCTCCGCACCCTCGCCGCGGAAGCGGGAGGTGGGGCGCGCGTCGACGATGTCCCAGCCACCCGTGCCGGCGACGGCGCCGACGAAGGTCTTGTCCGCGACCGCGTCGCGTTCGAAGCGCGGCGTGAACTGCGCTGGCTTCACGGCCGACGTCGCGCTCTCCACAGGCCGCCCCTCCGCCTTCCACTTGCCGAGGCCGCCGTCGAGGATCGCGACCTCGCCCGCGCCGAAGATCCTCAGCATCCACCAGGCGCGGGCGGCGCTGTGCAGCGGTGAATTGTCGTAGGCGACGATCCGGTCACCTTCGCCGATGCCGAGCGCCTCCATCGCCATCGCGAACTCCCGCTCGGGCGGCAGCATGTGCGGCAGTGGCGTGTCCGCAGCGACGATCGCCTCGAGGTCCATGAAGACGGCACCGGGGATGTGCGCGGCCTCGAATTCCGGCCCCGCATTGCGGCCGCTGCCCGGCAGGAAGGCGGTCGCATCGACGATCCTCAGATCGGCCGCGCCGAGCTCAGCGGCAAGCCATTCGGTCGAAACCAGCGACTCCATCGCGGCCCCTCTAGCGCCATTCGCCTCGAAAGGCGAAATCAGGGCGCAAAGCGGCGGAAGAAGCTAGTCTCATTCCACCTCGGCCGCGCCTCCGCGTTGGCGATGTTGAGCGCCAGCCCGGCGATGAAGTCGTGGAGGCGGATCTCGTCCTCGCGGAACACCGGCTGCGAGCCATCGTCGGAAGGCGAATGATAGTGCATCGCCCGCCAGGCCCGCTCCGTCTCCGCCTCCGGCGTGCCCGCGGTGAAGCCGAACTTGAAGGCGACGGCGGGCACGCCCTGCTCGATGAACGCATATTGGTCGGAGCGGGTGAAGGAGTTGCGGCTCGGGAAGGGGTCCGGGACGAGCGGAATGCCGAGCGCCTGCGCCGCCGCCGCGGCCTCGGCACCGATGCTGCTCTCCTCCGCGCCGATCACGATAATGCTGCGCAAAGGGTAGAGCGGCAGTGCCATGTCGTAATTGAGGTTGGCGACGATCGACTGGCGCGGCACGGTCGGCCGCCGCGAGAAGTAGCGGGCGCCGAGCAGCCCCTTCTCCTCGGCGGTGACGAACACGAACAGGATCGAGCGCTTCGGCCGCGCCCGCGTCCGCCGCAGCTCGGCGGCGATGTCGAGCAGCGCCGCCGCGCCCGCCGCATTGTCGAGGGCGCCGTTGTAGACGGCATCGCCGTTCACCGGCGTGCCGACGCCGAGTCCGTCGAGATGGGCGCTGAGGACGACATGCTCGGCCCGGAGCCGCGGATCGCTCCCCGGCAGCCGTGCGACGATGTTCGGCGACGCGAGCCGCCGAGTCCGCGGCGCGATCGTCCCGCGCAGCCACTGGCGCAGGTCGAGGCGCGGCACCGTCCCTGACGCGTCGGCGAGCGCCGCGATCTCCGCGAAGCGTCGGCCTGAGCGGGCGAACAGCCGCTCCGCCTCGGCCGGATCGACGCTCGCTTCGAAGAAGGTGCCGGGCACGTTCCTGATCGCAGGATCGGCGAAATACATGCCAGACAGGCCGGCGGACGCGACGCTCCGCGCCCAGGGCGATTCCTGCTGGCCGGTCGTGGTGATTCCGATCGCGCCGACGGCGCCGCGCTCCGCAAGCAGCCGCGCCCGCTCGGCCCGCGCATGGGACTTGAGCGGACCGGAGACGTTCGCGGGGCCGCCGCTCACATAGACGGCGATCTTGCCCCTCAAATCCTGCCCTGCGAAGTCGTCGTGGTTCGCCTCCGGGATGTGGAGCCCGTAGCCGACGAAGACGAGCGGCGCGTCGAGCCGCTGCGGCAGCGGCGCGCGGCGGCTCACGACCATCTCTTCGGGGACCCTCAATGCCGTCTCCGCCCCGCCCCGCGCGACCAGCCTCAGCCGCGCCGCGCCCGGGTCGAGAAACTGCTCCTCGAACTCGACGCGCTGGTAGAAGCCGTCGGTTCCCGCCGGCTCGAGGCCGAGCCCGCGCAGCCGCTCGACGACCATTGCCGCGGCGCGATCGTAGCCGGGCGTGCCGGTGAGCCGTCCCTCCATCGAGTCGGCGGAGAGCGCGCTCACGTCCGCCCACCAGGCGGCGGCGCGCTGCTCGCGGCTCATCGGCGGAAGGCCGGCGCTGGCGCAACCGGAAAGGGCGAGCAGGATCAGGAGGATGAGACGCATGGGCAGGAGGTCAAACGCGCTCGGCAGCGCCTCGTTTCAGGTAGAATTCGCCATAATAAGCCGAGAAGAAGGCTGCGGCCGGGGTGGCGACGATCGCGCCGAGCAGGCCGAACGCGAGCGCGAAGGCGAGGGTGAAGAAAAGCAGCAGCACCGGATGGAGCTGCATCGTCGTCCCGCGGATCCGCGGCGCGACGACATTGCCGAGAATCTCGTTCGAGACGAGGTAGAAGACGCCGACCCAGAGGGCGGTCATCGGCCCGAGCGTCAGCGAGATGAGGATCGGCGGCGCCGCCATCACATAGCCGCCGATGCGCGGGATGAACTCGGCAAAAAAGGCGAGCGCCGCCCAGACCAGCGCGCCCGGCACGTCCATCCAGGTGAGGAAGATGAAGACGGCGACCGCTTCGATGACGCCGAGGATGAGGCTCGCCTTGGTCCAGCCGATCACCGCCCGGCTTGCCCTCGCCAGCGCCCGCGCGCCGGGGCGGCGATAGTCGCTCGGCAGGCTGCCGAGATAGCCCCGGACCACGGGCATCGGATCGAGCATCGTGTAGAGCACGAAGCTGAGGAAGACGACGAGGAGCGCGACGAAGGCGAGCAGCGACAGGGACACGCCGAGCGCGCCGCCGAACAGCTCGGCCGGCGGCGGCACGACGCCGGTCAGCGCAGTCTCATCGGCCGACATGAAGCCCTGGAGCTCCGGATATTCAGCGAAAAGGGACGAAACCTGCTGGTTCAGCCGAAGCGCCATCTCGGGCAGCTGCTTCACCAGCCGGACGATCTGCGTGGCGACCAGCGGCGCAACGAGAGCGACGATCGTCACCACCGTGCCGAGGAAGAGGGTGAAGGTGATCGCCGCCGCGCCCTTCCTCGGCACGCCGCGGCGCATGAACCAGCGCACCGGCGCCGAGAGCGCGATGGTGACGACGAGCGCGAAGAACAGGATCAGGACCGCCGTCATCACCTTGTAGAGGAACCACAGGACGATCACCGCCGCCGCGGCGCCGAAGACGAGGGCGAGATAGGCCGCGACGCGGCTTCGCAGGAGCGGGCTCGGAGGCTGGACGGACGCCATCACGCGGGCGTTAGCGAATGTGCGGCGGGAATGACAGGGGACGCGCGAGGCGCTAGGGACGCGCCCGATGGACCTGACGCATCTCGGCCAGCCCTCGCGCCTGCCCGCCTCGCCGGAGGAGGCGCGGCTCGATTACGTGCCCAATCCCCGGGCGGGCGCGCTTTACCTCGTCCGCTTCGCGGCGCCGGAGTTCACCTCGCTCTGCCCGGTGACCGGCCAGCCGGACTTCGCCCATCTCGTCCTCGATTATGCGCCCGGCGAGACGATCGTCGAATCGAAGTCGCTGAAGCTGTTCCTCGGCTCGTTCCGGAGCCATTGCGGCTTTCATGAGGACGTGACGGTGGGGATCGGGCAGCGGCTTGCCGGCGAGATGAAGCCGCTCTGGCTGAGGATCGGCGGCTATTGGTATCCCCGCGGCGGCATCCCGATCGACGTCTTCTGGCAGACCGGAGCGCCGCCCGAGGGGCTTTGGGTGCCCGATCAGGGTGTCGCCCCCTATCGCGGCCGCGGATGAGCGACGGATGAGCGAGATCCCGCACATAGCCTTTTACGGCGCCGGCGCGGTCGGCTGCTTCATCGGCGGCGCCTGGCAGGCGGCGGGACTCCCCGTCTCCTTCATCGGCCGGCCGCGCACCCGCCAGGACGTCGAGAAACACGGCATCACCGTCACCGACGTCGACGGGACCAGGCT
>DASWMB010000104.1:0-5154 GCA_036399955.1 Allosphingosinicella sp.
CATCTCGGTGCCCAGAATGTAGACGCTGGTGATCCGCTCGGCAGCACGGGGCGCGGCGGCGGGCGCGCGCGGCTGGGCGCGCGTCTCTCCCGCCAGGCCCGTAGCGAGCGCGAGCGCGGCGCCGCCGCAGAGCAACAGATGGCGCATCATCCCTCCCGCGGTCCCGACGCCCGCTAATCGGCTGATCGTGCACGCATTTCGCGCCGAAAGGCAAGAGCCGCGCCGCCCCCTCTTGCGCCTCGCGCGTGGCGGGCGCAGAGGCTCGGCGCATGAAGCGCCTCCTCCTCGTCGCCGCCGCCGTCTGCGCCACCCTCGCCGCCGCCGCCGATGCGCAGCGCTCGCGCCGCGCTCCCGCCGCCTCTCCCACGCGTCCTCCGGCGCCGCTCACCGAGCTTGCCGACCAGGTCTCCGAGCGGCAGCTGCGCGCCTATGTCGAGCGGCTGGTGAGCTTCGGGACGCGTCATACCCTCTCCTCGCAGGACCATCCCACCCGCGGCATCGGCGCCTCGCTGCGCTGGGCCGAGGCCGAGTTCGGCCGGATGAGCCGCGAGTGCGGCGGCTGCCTCGAAGTGGCGACGCCGTCCGACGTCGTCACCGGGCGGCGGGTGCCGACGCCGACCCGCGTCACCAACGTCGTCGCGATCCAGCGCGGCACCACCGAGCCCGACCGGGTCGTCATCATCACCGGCCACATCGACAGCCGCGTCACCGACGTGATGAACGCCGCCGCCGACGCGCCCGGCGCCAACGACGACGGCTCCGGCACCGCCGCCGTCATCGAGGCGGCGCGAATCCTCTCGCGCCACCGCTTTCCGGCCACCATCGTCTATGCGGCGCTTTCGGGCGAGGAGCAGGGCCTGCTCGGCGGCAAGATCCTGGCCGACTTCGCGCGGACGCGCGGCTGGCGGGTCGAGGCCAATCTCAACAACGACATCATCGGCAACAGCTGCGGCTCCGACGGCGTCTGCGACGCCGCGAACGTGCGCGTCTTCTCCGAGGGGCTGCGCTGGCAGGGCGGCGAGCAGCTTCGCCCGCAGGTGAGGAGCCTCGGCGGCGAGAACGATTCGCCCTCGCGCAACCTCTCCCGCTATCTCGCCGACCTCGCCTCCGAGCTCGGCCTCGGCCTCGAGGTCCGGCAGATCTGGCGCAACGACCGCTTCGGCCGCGGCGGCGACCACACCGAGTTTTTGAATGCCGGCTACCCCGCCGTCCGCTTCTCGGTCGCGGTCGAGAACTACAACCACCAGCACCAGGACCTGCGCGTCGAGAACGGCGTCGAATATGGCGACACCGTGGACAAGATGGACTTCGCCTATCTGCGGCGGGTGACGGCGCTCAACGTCGCGGCGCTCGCCGCCTTGGCCCGCGCGCCGATGCCGCCGGAGGCGACGGTGGAAGGCGCGGTCTCGACCGACACGACCTTGGAATGGGGCACCGTTCCAGGAGCTGTGGCCTATATCGTGCGCTGGCGCCGCACAGACGCGAACCAATGGGCGCACAGCTTGCGTGTGAACGCCTCCAGATGTGTGATGGGCGTGAATGGGAGCCCACAACCGGCGGTTATCGAGAATGTCGATTGCGGCGTTCATACGGAGACTTTGAAGAGCGTCAGGGTGGATGATTACATCTTCGGCGTCTCGGCAGTCTCGGCCGACGGCTATGAGAGCCCCGTCGCCTCGGCCGTTCCCGGCGGCGCCTTCCGCCCCTGGACCCCGCCGCCGGCGGCGCAGGGACAGTGACCCGAAGCCGTCATGCCGGACTTGATCCGGCATTCATGAACCCGGCGCTCGCGGGCTGCCGGAGACGCTTCGGTTCATGGACCACGGATCAAGTCCGGGGTGACGGTGTTGATCCGTAGATGGCGAAACGACCGGAGAGAGGCGGCCTCCCCACCCGCGAGCAGATCCTCGCCTTCATCGAGGAATCCGACGAGCCCGCCGGCAAGCGCGAGATCGCCAAGGCGTTCGGCCTCTCGGGGCAGGACAAGATCGCGCTGAAGCAGCTGCTTCGCGACATGACCGACGAGGGCCTGATCGACGCCGCCCCCGGCCGCGCCTTCCACAAGATGGGGGGCGTGCCCAAGGTGACGGTGCTCCGGATCGTCGACGTCGACGACAGCGGCCAGGCCTGGGCGGTGCCGGAGCGCTGGGAGGCGGATCTGCCGGAGCCGCGGCTGCGCGTGCTCGAGCGCAGGGGCGGGAAGGGGAGCGCGCTCGGCGTCGGCGATCGCATCCTCGCCCGCACCGAGCAGCGCGGCAACGGCTATGCGGCCCACCCGATGAAGAAGCTCCTCAAGGGAAGCGAGCTCGTCATGGGCGTGGTCCACCGGGAAGGGGATCGCGGCTTCTGGCTGAAGCCCGTCGAGAAGAAGGAGCGGCGCGAGCTTCCCATCTCCGAGATCGGCGGCGCGGAGCCCGGCGACCTCGTCCTCGCCGAAAAGGTCGGCCGTCCGCCCCGCCTCACGGCGCGCGTCTCGGAAGTGCTCGGCGGTCCCTTCGCACCGCGCAGCATCAGCCTGATCGCGATCCACAAGCATGGCATCCCGCACGAGTTTCCGGAGCGGGTCCTGGAGGAGGCGGAGCGGGTCGCGGGGCTGCCGCTGGGCGACCGGGAGGACCTCACCCACATCCCGATCGTCGCCATCGACCCCGCCGATGCGCGCGACCATGACGACGCCGTCTGGGCGGCGCCGGACGAGGACCTGGCGAACCCGGGCGGCTGGCAGGCGATCGTCGCCATCGCCGACGTCAGCTTCTACGTCCGCCCGGGCTCGGCGCTGGACAAGGAGGCGAGGAAGCGCGGCAACAGCGTCTATTTCCCGGACCGCGTCGTGCCGATGCTGCCCGAGACGCTGAGCGCCCATGTCTGCTCGCTGAAGGAAGGCGAGGACCGGGCGGCGCTCGTCTGCCACCTCCAGGTCTCGAAGGAAGGCCAGCTCAAGTCCTGGCGCTTCACCCGCGCCCGCGTCCGCATCGCCGCCAACATCGCCTATGAGGACGCCCAGGCCGCGATCGATGCGCTCGAAATCCTCCCCGGAACGGGGAGGGGGACCGCCGCCGGAGGCGGTGGTGGAGGGGCCGGCGACGGTGAAACCGGCGCCGGCGGCGCCGGCCCCTCCACCAGCTTCGCTGGTCCCCCTCCCCGTACCCGGGAGGAGCTGCAGCCGGTGGAGCTCTTCTCCTCCCCCTGCTCGATGCCCGAGATCGAGCCCGACGACCCGCCCGTTCAGCCCGAGCTCGTCGAATCGACTCTGAAGCCGCTCTGGGCCTGCTGGCGGGCGATGTACGCTGCGCGCGAGAAGCGCGGGCCGCTGGAGCTCGACCTGCCCGAGCGCCGCGTCGTCCTCGACGAGAAGGGACGGATCATGAGCGTCGCCCCGCGCGAGCGGCTCGACGCGCACAAGCTGGTCGAGGACTATATGATCGCGGCCAACGTCGCGGCGGCCAAGGCGCTCGAGGCGAAGAAGGCGCCGGTCATGTACCGCGACCACGAGCCGCCGAGCCGCGAGAAGCTCGTCGCCTTGAAGGAGTATCTCAAGACCTTCGACGTCGAGTTCGCGCTCGGCCAGGTCGTCCGCCCCTCGACGTTCAACCGCATCATCGAGCGGATCGGCGAGGCGGACTTCCGCCCGCAGGTGATGGAGCAGATCCTGAGGACCCAGACCCAGGCCTATTACGGCCCGGAAAATCACGGCCATTTCGGCCTCGCTCTCGGCTCCTACGCCCATTTCACCTCGCCGATCCGCCGCTATGCCGACCTCATCGTCCACCGCTCGCTCGTCCGCGCGTGGGGGCTCGGCCCGGACGTGCGCGACACCGGCCTCAGCGACGCCGAGGCGGAGGCGATGGAAGTCACCGGCGAGCTCATCTCCCAGCTCGAGCGGCGCGCGATGGAGGCGGAGCGCGACACGCTCGACCGCTACGTCGCCGCATTCCTGTCGGAGCGGGTCGGCGACCTCGTCGACTGCCGGATCACCGGCGTCCAGCCCTTCGGCTTCTTCGCCACGGTGGAGGGTCTCGGCGGCGACGGCCTCGTGCCGGTGTCGACGCTCGGCTCGGACTATTTCCGCTACGAGGAAAACACCCACAGCCTCGTCGGCGAGGACAGCGAGGAGAGGTTCACGCTCGGCCAGCGCCTGAAGCTTCGCCTGGTCGAGGCCAATCCCGTCTCCGGCGGGCTGCGCTTCGAGCTGCCCGACGCCTCCTATGCGCCGTCGGGGCCGCGGCGCCAGGTCAGGCGCGACGGCGGCGGCGGCCGCCGCGAGGACGGGAAGCCGAAGCGCATGCAGGGCCGCCGCGGCCGCCCCTCCAACATCCGCCACAAGGGCCGCTGACCCGCGCCTTCACGCCGGCGTTGCGCGCTCCGCAACGGTGAGCCCGGACTTGATCCGGGATCCATGAACCGAAGCGGGCGGAATCCAGATTTCCAGCTCCGTGTTCATGGATCCTGACTTTCGTCAGGATGACGGTTGTTGGGCGATCGAGCTCGGGCTTCGAGCGCGCGGCGGCGCGTCCGTCCACACTCCACCCGTCATCCCGGACTTGATCCGGGATCCATGAACCGAAGCGGCGGAAGCTAGGACTCCGTCTCCGTGTTCATGGATCCTGACTTTCGTCAGGATGACGGTTGGTGGGCGGTCGAGCTCGGCTTCGAGCGCGCGGCGCCGCACCGATCCGCGCTCCACCGGTCATCGTTCACGTGACGAATTCTCAAACGCAGCCGCAACGCCCTCTCGCATCGCCGGCGAAGCTGAGCGCCGCCGCCTAGAGCTTGGGCAAAGTAACCCCGCGCTGGCCCATATATTTGCCGGCGCGGTCGGCATAGCTCACCTCGCAGGGCTCGTTGCCCTGGAGGAAGAGGAACTGGCAGGCGCCTTCGTTGGCGTAGACGCGCGCCGGGAGCGGCGTCGTGTTGGAGAATTCCAGCGTGACGTGGCCTTCCCAGCCGGGCTCCAGCGGCGTCACGTTGACGATGATCCCGCAGCGCGCATAGGTCGACTTGCCGAGGCAGATGACGAGCACGTCGCGCGGCACCCGGAAATATTCCACGGTGCGGGCAAGGGCGAAGCTGTTCGGAGGAATGATGCAGCAGTCGGTTTTCCGATCGACGAAGCTGTTGGCCGCGAAGTCCTTCGGGTCGACGATCGCGCTGTCG
>DASWMB010000105.1:0-6565 GCA_036399955.1 Allosphingosinicella sp.
ATCGGCCACGCGCCGAGGCACCTCGACCGCAACATCGCCGTCATTGGCCGCGTGGTGGAAGGGATCGGGCTCCTCTCGGCAAGGCCGCGCGGCACCGGAAATCTCGGCTTCTACGACGAGGCCAAGTCGGAGAAGCCGATCGGCATCGCCCGGGTGAGGCTGGGGAGCGAAATCCCGGCCGCCGAGCGCCCGTCGTTCGAGGTGCTGCGCACCGACGCGCTCGCCTTCACCCAGTTCGTCACCGGCCGCGCCAACCGCGGCGGAGACTTCTTCCAGGTGCCTGCCGGCGGCGTCGACATCTGCAACGCGCAGGTTCCGGTGCGGAAGGTCGGGGGCTGAAGACGGAAGCGCCGGCCCCTCGGCGGAGAAGGCCGGCGCGGCGGCGGCGCGCTCGTGAGGCGCCGCCTCTAGGGGATCTCGCTCAGGCCGCGAAAGCCTGCTCGCCGCCGAACATCGGCCTGCGGATGGTGCGCACGATCTGGCCGCCCGCGATCATGGGCGCATTCTCGAGCGGAAGCGCGGTCGCGCAGAAGGCGCACTCGGCCATCGACCGGCCGATATACCAATGGGTGCGCCCGCAGCCGGGGCAGTAATTGGTCTCATGGTCGCGGTAGACGATGTGGTAGCCGCGCTGGCTGGGCTGGGGAATGAGGCTGCCGCCGCGGGCTTCCAGGATACTCGTCGCCATTACTCTGGCTCCTTCTCGAACTCGATCACTTGCGGGCCAGAACCGCCGAGAGTCGGAGAAGTTTCATGGACTTGCGATGAACCGAGGGCGCGCAACCCCACCGTCCCCCTCTGAAACAGGCGTTTCGCGGGTGCAAAAGCCCAGCGATGAAGCGTTTTTTCCTGTCGACGAGCCGTTTCGGCCGCCGCTCTCGCGAGGCGCAAAAAATCAGAGCGAGACGATGGCGATCTGCCTGCCGTAGGTCGGCTCGTTGCGGTGCGTCGAGCGGCGGTAGCTGTAGAAGAGGTCCGGCTGCGAATAGGTGTCCTGGCCGAGCGCTTCGACCCGGCCGAGCCCGGCTTGCGCCAGCCTCGAGACGACGAAGCCTTCGAGATCGAACTGGTGGTGCCCCGGCCGCCCGGGCGAGAAGAAACGCTCGTTCTCCGGCTCCGCTTCGGCGAAGCGGCGCAGGAACTCCTCGTCCACCTCGTAGGATCTGCGCGCGATGCACGGGCCGACCGCCGCCGCGATCCGCGCCCGCTCGGCGCCGAGCGTCTCCATCGCCGCCACCGTCGCCTCGACGACACCGGAAAAGGCGCCCTTCCACCCCGCGTGGGCCGCTCCGACGACGCCCGCGTGCCGGTCGGCGAGCAAAACCGGCGCGCAGTCGGCGGTGAGGATGCCGAGCGCGAGGCCCGGCCTGTCCGTCACCAGCGCGTCGGCCCGCGGCCGCTCCTCATGAGGCCAGGGGTCCGTCGCCGTGACGGCGATCGGCGAATGGATCTGGTGGACCGTCACCAGCGCCGCGCCGGCCGCGACCGCCGCGACGGCGCGGCGGCGGTTCTCCTCGATCGACGCGGCATCGTCGCCCGATCCGTGGCCGACGTTGAGGCCCGCGCAGACGCCTTCCGAGACGCCGCCGCGCCGGCCGAGGAAGCCGTGGCGGACGCCCGCGAGCGCCGCGGCGCGGAAAGGCTCAATCGACACGCGCATCTCCCAGGTCCAGCCGCATGATCAGATCCTCGTCGGCATGGGTGCCGACCATGAAATGGTAGATGCCGATCTGCTCGAAGCCGTAGCGCTCGTAGAAGCGCCGCGCGCGGTGGTTGTCGATGAAGACCGAGAGATAAAGCTCTTCCGCCCCCTGCGCCCGCGCCTCTGCCAGCACCCAGCGCATCAGCTCCGCCGCGATGCCCCGGCCGTGCCACGGCTTCAGCACGTAGAACTGGCGCAGCTCCGCGCAGGGCCGCTTGGTCTCGAACGGGAGCGAGGGCGGGCCGAGCTTGGCATAGGCCGCCGCGCGTCCGTCCTCCTCCGCCAGCCGCACGCGGAAGCGCGGGTCCGCGAGCTCGCCGCGCCAGCGCTCCTCGGCGTGGCTTTCGAGGAAGGCGGCGAGGTTCTCCGGCGTGTAGAGATGGCCGAAGGTCTCGGTGAAGGTGGCTCGGCCGAGGGCGCTGAGGGTGGCGGCGTCCTCCGCGCCGGCGTCGCGATAGACGATCGTCATGCGAAACCCTCCGGCTCCGGCCAGGCGGGGGAGACGAGCGCCAGCGCCTTGAACAAGGTTCCCATCTGCTCGGGTGCCGTGAGGCGTGTGCGAGCCGCCTCGATCTCACCGGCACGATCCGGCGCGGCGGCGGAGAGGGCGGCGGCGCGCGCGCCGATCCCCATCGCCTCCAGCCACTCGCCCTGTGCGCGCGGACCGGCGACGCGGACACCCTCGGCGGCGGCGGCGCGCGCCAGCGCCTCGAAGTCGACATGGGCGGTGAGATCGCGGCTGCCCGGCTCCTGCCAGGGATCGGCATAGGCATGACCGCTAACCGCCTGCAGCGTCTCGCCGACGCCGCTGCGGGCATGGCCGTAATCGACGATCAGGGCGGCGCCGCCGCGGGCGACGAGGCGCTGCGCCAGCGCCCGGACGATGCCGAGCGAGGCAGGCGAGGTCTCGACCACGGTCCCCGTCTCCGCCGGCTCGAGCGGAGCCGGGATCAGCGGGCCCGGCACGGGGACGAAGCCCGCCTCGGTATGCGCCACCAGCCGCTCGTGCCAGCCGCGCTTCGTCGCGACCAGCTGGCGGACCGGGAGCGCGTCGAAGAACTCGTTCGCGACGATCAGCAGCGGCCGGTCGGCCGGGAGGCTCGCGACGTCGCCATGCCAGGTCGCATCGGGAACGCGCTCCGCCTGCGCGGCCCGAAGCGCCGGGCTGGTTTCGACGAGATGGACGTCCGGAGAGAGGCCGGCGGCGCGCATCGCCCTCAGCGCATCGCCGGCGAGGGTGCCGCGACCGGGGCCGAGCTCGACATAGACGGCGTCGGCCGGGCTGCCGGCGCGCTGCCAGAGATCGGCGAGCCAGAGCCCCACCAGCTCGCCGAACATCTGGCTGATCTCGGGCGCCGTGGTGAAGTCCCCGGCGGAGCCGAGCGGGTCGCGGCTGCCGTAATAATGGGCGTTCGCCTCGGCCATGAAGGTCGAGACGGGGATCGGACCGGCTGCGCGAATCAGCCGGGCGAGGCGGTCTGTGATGTTGTCGGCCGACACGATGATCCGTTCGGGGGCGGCCTTACGCCACGCTCTCCGGCCCCGCCACCGGCTCGACGCGCTCGCGCCGACGGGCGGCGGTGAGGATGAGGTAGAGACCGCCGAGGATCATCGGCACGGTCAGCGTCTGCCCCATCGAGAGGCCCCAGGAGAGGTTCTCCAGGCCCTCGTCCGGCTGGCGGACGAGCTCCACGAGGAAGCGGCTGAGGCCGTAGACGAGCAGGAAGGCGCCGACGAGGCGGCCGGGCTGGTAGCGGGCGCGGGTCTTCCAGAACATGAACCAGAGCACGGCGAAGAGGACGAGGCCCTCCAGCACCGCCTCATAGAGCTGGCTCGGATGCCGCGGCGGGCCGACGATCCACCGGTCGACGCCCACCCGCTCGTCGAAGCGGATCGCCCAGGGCACGTCGGTGACGCGGCCCCATAGCTCGCCGTTCACGAAGTTGGCGAGACGGCCGAAGAACAGGCCGAAGGGCACGCAGCAGGCGACGTAATCGTGGACCCTCAGCCACTGGAGGCCGTTGCGCCGCGCCAGCCAGACGATCGCCAGGCTGACGCCGATGACGCCGCCGTGGAAGGACATGCCGCCGTCCCAGAGCTGCGGGATCTCGATCGGGTTCCTGAGATAATCCATCGGCCGGTAGAAGAAGACATAGCCGAGCCGGCCGCCGAGGATGATGCCGAGCGTGGCGTAGAAGACGAGGTCGTCCGCATGCCGCCGCGCCATCGGCGCCCCCGGCTGCGCGAGCAGCTTCAGGAGGTACCACCACCCCAGCGCGATGCCCGCGAGATAGGCGAGCGAGTACCAGCGCAGCTGGAAGAAGCCGAGGTCGAGCGCGACCGGGCCGACGCCCAGGTCGCGCCAGCGGATCGCCGCGCTGGCGTCCACGGCGGCGGCGGCGAACGATGTCAGGAACGACAGGATCAAGGCTTCCCCCGGAGGCTTCCCGCCCTCATAGAGGGGGCCGCCGAAAACGCAAAGACGTGAGGAGCGAGAGAGGATGCCGAGCGAGCTCGACCGCAAGTTCGATGCGGTCCTGGCGGCGGTGATCGGCCCCGGCGGACGAATCCAGATCGGCCGGGACGAGGCCGGCCGGGCGATCGTCACCAACCTGCCGCCGACCCTGCCGATGCTGTTCGACGCCTTCTGCGCCCTCCACGGCGCCACCACCGCCGTCATCGCCGGCGAGGAGCGGCTGACCTTCGCCGAGCTGAACGAGGAGGCGACGCGGCTGGCGCGCGCGCTCGTCGCCCGCGGCATCTTGAAGGGCGACCGCGTCGCCATCGCCATGCGCAACTGCCCGGCCTGGATCGTCTCCTACATGGCTGTGCTGAAGGCGGGCGGGATTGCGGCCCTGATCAACGGCTGGTGGCAGGCGGACGAGCTCCGCCACGCGCTGGAGCTCAGCGAGCCGAAGCTGGTCATCGCCGACGCCCCCCGCGCGGCGCGGATCGCCGGCGGCGCGGCCGACCTGGTGACACTCGCGATCGACCGGCTCCTCGGGGAGGCGCTGGCGCCGCTGCTCGCCGCCGGCGGCGAGGGCGCCGAGCTGCCGCCCGTCACGCCCGAGGACGATGCGACCATCCTCTTCACCTCCGGCTCGACCGGCCTCGCCAAGGGCGCCGTCTCGACCCACCGGGCGGTGACCAGCGGCGTCTACACCTATTCGATCTCGCTCCTCACCCTGCTCGGCATCCTCGAGAGCGAGGGCCGCCCGCCCGCCAATCCGCCGCGCACCCTGGTCAGCGTGCCGCTGTTCCACGTCACCGGCGAGGTGCCGGTGCTTTTGAACAGCTTCGTCATCGGCCGCGGCATGGTGCTGATGGCGAAGTGGGACGCGGGCGAGGCGCTGCGGCTGATCGAGAAGGAGACGGTCACCTATTTCGTCGGCGTGCCGACGATGAGCCTCGAGCTCATGCAGCATCCCGACCGCGAGAAATACGACCTTTCCAGCCTCACCGACGTCGCCGCCGGCGGCGCGCCGCGCCCGGTCGCCCACGTCAAGCGGCTGCAGGAGAGCTTCCGCACCGCCCAGCCGGCGCTCGGCTACGGCCTCACCGAGACCAACGCCGTCGGCTGCGGCAATTTCTGGCAGAATTACGCCGACAAGCCCGCCTCCACCGGCCGTCCGCACCGGCCGATGGTCGAGCTCGCCATCCTCAGTGACGGCGACCGCCACCTGCCGGCCGGCGAGCGCGGCGAGATCGGCATCCGATCGGCAGCCAACATCCGCGGCTACTGGCGCGACGAGGCGGCGACCCGCGCCGCCTTCACCGCCGACGGCTACCTCAGGACCGGCGACATCGGCTATCTCGACGAGGACAATTACCTGTTCATCGTCGACCGCAAGAAGGACATCATCATCCGCGGCGGCGAGAACATCTCCTCGGCCGAGGTCGAAGCGGCGATCTATTCGCACCCGTCCGTCTCGGAAGTCGCGGTGTTCGGGATCGCCGACGAGCGGCTCGGCGAGGTCCCCGCCGCGATCGTCTGGTGCGAGGAGGACCGGACGCTCGGCCCCGAAGCTCTGCTCGCCTTCCTCGAGGGCCGGCTCGCCTCGTTCAAGCACCCCGCCCGGATCCGCTTCGCCGACGAGCCGCTCCCCAAGCTCGGCACCGGCAAGATCGACCGGGTGACGCTCAGGAACGAATATCGCGAGACGCTCGGACGCTAGCCTTCTACGATCCTCCCCTTCGAGGGGAGGTGGCGGCCCGAAGGGCTGACGGAGGGGTGTCAGCGGTCGCGGGCGATCTTCACCGGCCGACACCCCACCACCATGCTTCGCATGGTCCCCCTCCCCTTGCAGGGGAGGATTTCCGGTACGCCGATCGCCTGCTTCAGCCCTCCCGCATCCCCGGCTCGTTGCGGTGCTCGCCGCGGACCCAGCGGACCGTGCCCGTCGAGGCGCGCATCACCACGCTCTCCGTCGTGATCGCGTCCCGCCGCCGCTTGACGCCGGCGAGCAGCGAGCCGTCGGTGACGCCGGTCGCGGCGAAGATGACGTCGCCCTGGGCGAGCTCCTCCAGCCGGTAGATCCGGTCGAGGTCCTCGACGCCCCAGCGGGCGGCGCGGGCGCGCTCGTCGTCGTTCCTGAAGACGAGCCGCCCCTGGAACTGGCCGCCGACGCAGCGCAGGGCCGCCGCGGCGAGCACGCCCTCCGGAGCGCCGCCCTGGCCCATATAGACGTCGATCGTCGTGTCCGGGTCGGTGACCGCGATCACCCCCGCGACGTCCCCGTCGGGGATGAGGACGATCCCGCAGCCGAGGCCCCGCAGCTCCGCGATCAGCCCCCGATGGCGCTCCCGGTCGAGGACGCAGACGATGATCTCGCTCGGATCGACTCCCTTGGCCGCGGCGACCGA
>DASWMB010000106.1:0-4079 GCA_036399955.1 Allosphingosinicella sp.
ACCACGTCACCGGCCGCGCCGTCCGCCTCGCCGACGATCGCGGCGCGAAGCTATGGGAGCTGTCGCTCGAGGACCTCACGGCGGTCGATCCGCGCATCGACACACGGATTTTCGATGTCCTCGGCGTCGAGGCTTCGGTAAGAAGCCGGACGAGCCATGGCGGCACCGCCCCGCAGCAGGTCCGCCGCCGGATCGAAGCGGCGAAGAAGAGCCTGGGGATGAACGAATGATCAAGCCCGCTTTGCTGACCGCGAGCCTCGCCGCCCTCGCCGCCTGCGGCGTGCGCGCGCCGCTCCAGCCGGAGCCCGGCGAAAGCCTGCCGGTCGCGCCCGAGACGGCCGCCAGGCAGCCGACCGCCGAGGACCTGCTCCGCCGTCCGCCGATCGCCGCCCCCTCCCGCATCGACGAGCTCCTCACCCGCTCGCAGGAGCGCGAGGAGGACCGGTTCGACCTGCCGCCTCAGTAACCGGCAGGCGCAGCCCCGATTTCGAGCGCCGCCGCCGCGGCCGCCCTGGAGAGAGAATGAAACCCGTCCGCAAGGCAGTCTTCCCCGTCGCCGGCCTCGGCACGCGCTTCCTCCCCGCCACCAAGGCGATTCCGAAGGAGATGCTGACCGTCGTCGATCGGCCGCTGATCCAGTATGCCGTCGACGAGGCGCGCGAGGCGGGCGTCGAGCAGATGATCTTCGTCACCGGCCGCGGAAAGGGCGCGCTCGAGGATCATTTCGACATCGCCTACGAGCTCGAGGCAGTGATGCGCGGCCGGGGCAAGTCGCTGGAGCCGCTCGACGTCACGCGGCTGCCCGCCGGCGCGGTGACGTCGGTCCGCCAGCAGGAGCCGCTGGGCCTCGGCCATGCCGTCTGGTGCGCGCGCCACATCGTCGGCGACGAGCCTTTCGCCGTCCTCCTCCCCGACGACCTGATGGTCGGCCGCCCCGGCTGCCTCGCGCAGATGGTCGAAGCCTACGCAAAAGTCGGTGGCAACATCATCTGCGCCCAGGAGGTCGCGCCGGAGAAGACGGCGAGCTACGGCATCATCACACCGGGCGCGCGGGACGGCCGGCTGACCGAGATCCGCGGCCTGGTCGAGAAGCCGAAGCCGGAGGAGGCGCCGTCCACTCTCGGCGTCGTCGGCCGCTACATCCTCCAGCCCGAGATCATGCGCGTGCTCGACAATCAGGAGAAGGGCGCGGGAGGCGAGATCCAACTGACCGATGCGATGGCGCAGCTGATCGGCACGCAGAGCTTCCACGGCCTCACGTTCGAGGGCGAGCGCCACGATTGCGGCGACAAGACCGGTTTCGTCATCGCCAACCTCGCTTTGGCGCTGAAGCGCGACGACGTCGCGCCGGCGGTGCGCGCCTTCATCGCCGAGCTCTGATGGAGGGCGCGATCCTCGTCGAGGACGGCGCCGTCCGGCGCCTGCCCGTCGCTGAGGCGGCCGACTATCGCGGCCGCGGCTTCCTCTGGATCCATCTCGAAGGCCGCGACGAGGCCGACATCGCCTTCGTCCGCGACCATCAGGAGATCCCGGACATCGCCGCCGCCGCCTTGATCGCGACCGAGACGCGCCCGCGCTGCGACGAGATCGAGGACGGCGCGATCGTCAACCTGCGCGGCCCGGGCGAGACCGACGACACCGACCGGCTGGTCTCGATCCGCCTCTGGGTGCGGCGCGATCGGGTCACCTCCCTCAGCCGCCGGCCGATGAACGCCACCGCCGCCGTCACGCGCCTCGGGGAAGCGGGCAAGCTCGTCGATCCGGGCGACCTCGTTGCCGCTTATGCGCGCGAGATCAGCCGCGAGCTCGATCCGCAGGTCGCTTCGCTGGGCGACACGCTCGACAATTGCGAGAGCGAGCTCGACGCCGGCAATCTCTATCGCCTGCGCACGTCGATCGCGCAGATCCGCACCGAGGCGATCGCCTACCGCCGCTTCGTCGCGCCCGACCGCGACGCCCTTGGCGAGCTCGCCGGGCTCGGCTTTCAATGGCTGTCCGAGGAGGACCGGCTCCACATCCGCGAAGCCGCCGACCGCTTCGCCCGGATGGTGGAGGAGCTGGAGGCGGTGCGGGAGCGCGCGGCTCTGCTCCACGAGCAGCTCACCGACCTTCGCGCCGAGCAGCTCGACCAGCGCTCGCTCCTGATCTCGGTCGTCGCCTTCATCTTCCTGCCCTTGACCTTCATCACGGGCCTGCTGGGCATGAACGTCGCGGGCATTCCCTATAAGGACGAGCCCTGGGCCTTCTGGGGCGTCGTCGGCTTCTGCTTCGTCGTCGGCGCGGCGGTGCTCGCCTTCTTCGCCCGCGAGCACTGGTTCCGCCGCTGAATTCCTTCCCGTTCCGGGAGGAGTTCGCTCTTCAAGCCTCGAGCTCGATGTCCCAGTAGAGATAGTCGCGCCAGGTCTGGTGGAGGTAATTGGGCGGGAAGCTGCGGCCATGCTCCTGCAATTGCCAGCTCGTCGGCCGGATCGGGCGGCGGTGGAGGTGCATGTGCGCCTGGGCGGGGGTGCGGCCGCCCTTGCGCAGGTTGCACGGCGCGCAGGCGGTGGCGACGTTCTCCCAGGTCGTCCGTCCGCCCTGGGCGCGGGGGACGACATGGTCGAAGGTCAGATCGCGCGGATCGCCGCAATATTGGCAGGAGAATCTGTCCCGGAGGAACAGGTTGAACCGCGTGAAGGCCGGATATTCGGAGGGACGGACATATTGGCGGAGCGCGATCACCGACGGGAGGTGCATCGCGCGGGTGGGGCTGTGGACCTCGCGCTCGTAGGTGGCGACGATGTCGACCCGCTCCAGGAACACGGCCTTGACCGCCGTCTGCCAGGGCCACAGGCTGAGCGGATAATAGCTCAGGGGCGTGTAATCGGCATTGAGGACGAGCGCGGGGCAGCTGTCGGGATGTCTGAGGAGATCGGGGTGGTACAAGGCCGAGCGACTCCCGTTCCGCGGCGAAAGCTCCAGAAACGCGCCCCTCGGACCCTGTCGCACCCAGAACGAGGGAGAAAAGGGCGCTCCGGCCTTTCTTCTCCTGTTCCGCCACGCTTCGACTGCTCCGCGTGACGCCCTGATGACAACAACAGACGCGAGTCGCGGTCAAGGGCGAAGTTCATGACCAGCACCGTCACCCGCTTCGCGCCCTCGCCGACCGGGCCGCTCCATCTTGGCCATGCATATTCCGCCCTGCTCGCGCATGATTATGCACGGCAGCGCGGCGGCACCTTCCTGCTCCGGATCGAGGACATAGATCCCGGCCGTAGCCGCGCGGGCCATGTCGATGCGATCATCGAGGACCTGATCTGGCTCGGCCTCTCGTTCGACGGCGAGATCCTCTACCAGTCCGAACGCCTGCCGCTTTATGCCGCCGCCCTCGGTCGCCTCCGGGAGCAGGGCCTCGTCTACCCCTGCTTCTGCACCCGCTCGGCCATCGCCGCAGAGATCGCGGCGAGCGCGGCGGCGCCGCACGGTCCCGACGGCCCCGTCTATCCCGGCACCTGCCGCCGGCTCCCACCCGCGGAGCGCGCGCGCCGCCTCGCTGCCGAGCCCCATGCCTGGCGGCTCGATACCGCCGGCGCCGCGGCTGCGGCGGGACCGATCTACTGGGAAGACGGCGACACAGAAGTCCAGGCGGACCCTCACGCCTTCGGAGACGTCGTCCTCGCGCGCAAGGGCGCGCCGGTCAGCTACCATCTCGCCGTCACGGTCGACGACGCCGCGCAGGCCGTCACCGACGTCATCCGCGGACGCGACCTCTATGCGGCGACCGACATCCACCGCCTGCTCCAGGCGCTGCTCGGCCTGCCGGTGCCGCACTACCATCACCACCCGCTGCTGACCGATGCCGAGGGCCGCCGCCTCGCCAAGCGACACGGCGCGCCGACGCTGGCCGCGCTCCGAGCCGCCGGCACCGATCCCGCCGCCCTCGCCGGCGAACTGCGCGCGGGGCGATTGCCGGCTGGATATTCGGCCGCCGGACCCTAGATAGGGCCCATGCAGACGCTCCTCGTGATCTTCGTCGTGCTTGCCGCCGGCGCCACCCTGTTCGTGCTCGTCAAGGGGGTGATCGGCATGGCCAACGGCCG
>DASWMB010000107.1:0-4910 GCA_036399955.1 Allosphingosinicella sp.
CTACGATCTCGGCGGTGCGCGGCTGACCTCGATTACCGCCTATCGCGACTATACGTCCGAGCAGCCGGGCGACGTCGACTACAACAATCTCGACATCCTCTACCGCGCGGACGACGGCAACGCCTTCCGTTCGTTCGAGACGTTCACCCAGGAGCTCCGGCTGCAGGGCTCGGCCTTCGACGGCTTCCTCGACTGGCTGGTCGGCGGCTATTTCTCGAGCGAGGATCTGCACGTCCGCGACAATCTGCGCTTCGGCGCGCAGTACGGGAGGTTCGCCTCCTGCCGGTTCATCACCATCATCTCGCCGGTCGCGGCACTGCGCAACCCGAACAATCCGGGATGCCTCAGCGCTGCGGCGACGGCGCCGGGCCAGCCGTTCAGCGGCACGGGCGCGCTCGGCGGCGCCGGGCCGCTGCTGGCGGCGGGCCTCCAGCGGCTGAGCACCGTCAACGAGGTGGGCGACAACAGCTCCAACTATTTCCAGGAAAGCCGCAACTGGGCGATCTTCACCCACAACATCTTCAACATCACCGAGTCGCTGAGCCTCACGCTCGGCCTGCGCTACACCAGCGAGAGCAAGGACTTCCGGGCGAACTTCAACAACACGAACACGGCCTGCCCGGTCCAGCAGGCCTTCTTCGCCAACTTCCTCAGCGGCGGCACGACGCCGCTCCCCGGCAGCGGCGCCACGCCCGGCGCTCCTGCGACAAGCGTCCAGGCGCTTGCCCAGGGGCTCGTCAACCTCACCTGCCAGGGCAACAGCTCGAGCGCGCTCAATGCGCTCAACCTCAGCGACGACCGCAACGAGGACGAGTTTACGGGGACCGCCGTCCTCTCCTACCGGCCGAACCCGCAGCTGCTGCTCTACGGCAGCTATTCCCGCGGCTACAAAGCGGGCGGCTTCAACCTCGACCGCTCGGCCCTCGGCCTCCCGATCTTCTCGCCGACCGATCCGCGCAACTTCGGCTCTCGCGGCGCGCCGTTCGGCACGGAGAACCTCCAGTTCGACGCCGAGATCGTCGATGCCCTCGAGCTCGGCTTCAAGTACACGCGCCGCAACTTCATCTTCAACGTCGCGGCGTTCCGCCAGCAGTTCAGCGACTTCCAGCTCAACACGTTCAACGGCTCGGTGTTCGTCGTTCAGAACGTCAACGGCTGCGGCGCCGATCTCGGCACCTCGACCTTCAACGGCATCTCGATGCAGGCCGATCAGGACCCGTCGTCCGGGACCGGCGCCTGCGCCGCGGACGATGTCGAGCACGGCGTCACCTCGACGGGAATCGAGCTGGAGGCGGCGCTCTATCCGCGGCGCGATCTCCAGTTCAGCGGCGGCCTCACTTATGCACGCACCGAGTATCGCGACGATCTCGTTGGCCGGAACACCGGCACGCCGCTCGATCCGTCGCTGTTCCTGCTTCCCGGCCAGAACCTGTCGAACGCCCCCGAGGTCGTCGTCACCTCGTCGATGACCTGGACTCCCCGGATCGGCACCAGCGGCCTCAGCGCGCTGCTCTACGTCGATCAGCGGACCAGCTCGGACTACAATACCGGCTCCGACCTGTTCCCGGAGAAGGAGCAGGACGGATTCACGCTGGTCAATGCGCGGATCGGCGTCCGCGGCCCGCAGCAGCGCTGGGCGCTGGAGCTGTGGGCGCAGAACGTGTTCAACGTCGACTATCAGCAGGTCGCCTTCAACTCGCCGTTCCAGGGCAGTCTGTCGCGCGCTCACGTCGAGCGCTGGGGCGCCTCCCAGGCCGGCGTCAACCCGGCGGCGACGGGGTCGCCGGCGAACCAGCTCTTCTCGAGCTTCCTCGCCGAGCCGCGCACCTTCGGCGTCACCGGCCGCTTCCGCTTCTAGCGGCCGCCCTTCGGATGAAACGGGCCCCTGCCGGCAGCGGCGGGGGCCTTTTTCATGTGCAGGTCAGGCGGCGCGGCGCTCCGCCACGGCCGGCCTCGCCGCCTTCAGCAGGCGCGCCTGCAGGGCCTTGATGCGCGCCGGGCTCTCGATCTTCGCGCCTTGGAGGTCGGTCAGGTAGAAGACGTCGACGGCCCGCTCGCCATAGGTTGCGATATGCGCCGAGTGGATGATTGCGCGGCTGTCGTAGATTGCGCGCGCGAGGCCGCTGAGCAGCGCCGCGCGGTCGCGGGCGTTGACCTCCACCACCGTGTAGCGGCTCGACGCCTGGTTATCGACGAAAACGGCCGGCTCGATCCGGAAGGCGTCCGCGCGAACCTTCGGCAGCGCCTTCGCCTCGAGCCGCTCGATCGCCGGCTCCCCGCCCTCCACGGCCTCGGTGACTGCCCTGTCGAGCCGCTTCAGCTGGTGCGGGTCGTCGAACGGCGTGCCGTCCGCATCCTGGATCAGGAAGTTGTCCAGCGCCATGCCGTCGTTGGTCGTGTGGATCCGTGCGTCGATGATGTTGGCGCCGGCGAGGCTGATCGCGGCGGCGAGCCGGTAGAAGAGGCCCGGCCGGTCCTTGGCGTAGACGGTGACGAGCGTCGCACCCCGCTCCTCCTGGATGCTGACCGCGAGCGCCTTGGTGCGGTTCGGATTGCGGTCGGCGGCATCGATGAAGCGGGCGTTCTTCTCCAGCAGATCGATCGGCTCGGCGAGCCAGTAGGGATCCGGCAGCCGCCAGGCGAGGCGGGTGAAATGCGGGTCGTCCCAGCCGAGCCGCTCGGCAAGCTCCGCCTGGACCGCCGCCACCCGCTCGCTGCGCCCTTTCTGCTTGTGGCCGAGCCGGAGCAGCTCCTCGGCGGTGTCGAACAGCTCGCGCAGAAGCTGGCGCTTCCAGCTGTTCCAGACGCCGGGGCCGACGGCGCGGATGTCGACGACGGTGAGCAGCAGGAGGAGACGCAGGCGCTCCGGGCTCTTCACGCGCGCGGCGAAGTCCTGGATCGTCTGCGGGTCCGAAAGATCGCGCTTGAAGGCGGTGGCGGACATCAGGAGATGCCAGCGCACCAGCCACGCGACGGTCTCGGTCTCGGCGGCGCTGAGGCCGAGGCGCGGACACAGCTCCCGCGCGACTTCGGCTCCGAGGACGCTGTGATCGCCGCCGCGGCCCTTGGCGATGTCGTGGAGCAGCACCGAGACGTAGAGGGCGCGCCTGGAGGCGATCTGCTTGGTCAACGCCGTCGCAAGCGGGTGGTCGTCCTTGAGGTCGCCCTTTTCGATGCGCGCGAGCAGGCCGATCGCCCGGATCGAATGCTCGTCCACCGTATAATGGTGATACATGTCGAACTGCATCTGCGCGACGACGCGGCCGAAATCCGGAACGAAGCGGCCGAACACGCCGGCCTCGTTCATCCAGCGCAGCACCGTCTCGGGATCGCGCGGCGAGGTGAGGACGTCGAGGAACAGCTCGTTCGCGCGCGGATCGATCCTCACATTCTGATCGATCAGGCGCGCGTCGCGCCCGGCAGCGCGCATCGCCAGCGGGTGGATGTCGAGCCCGTGCCGGTCGGCGAGGGCGAACAGCTCGATGAGGCGGATCGGATCCTCGGTGAAGAAGTCCTCCCGCGGCAGGGCGAGGCGGCCGCGGTCGAGAAGGAACCCGTTGAGCTTTCCCGGCTTGCGGCGCAGTGCAGGCAGGCCGAAGCGGCGCCCGCGGCGGGCGAAGGTCTCGTCGATGTGGGAGAGGAAGATGCCGGTGAGGTCGCCGACCGTTTTGGCGTGCAGGAAATAGTGCCGCATGAACCGCTCGACCGGCGACGAGCCCGCGCGAGTCGCATAGTTCATCCGCGCCGCGATCTCGCGCTGATAGTCGAAGGTCAGCCGCTCCTCGGCGCGGCCGGCGACGATGTGGAGGTGGCAGCGGACCGCCCAGAGGAACCGCTCCGCCCCCTGGAAACGGCGCAGCTCGGCGGGCGAGAGCAGCCCCTTGTCGACCAGCTCGGCGATCGACCCCACCTGATAGGCATATTTGCCGATCCAGTAGAGCGTGTGGAGATCGCGAAGCGCGCCCTTCCCGTCCTTGACGTTCGGCTCAACGACATAGCGGCTGTCGCCGAGCCGGCGATGGCGCTCGTTGCGCTCCTCGAGCTTCATCGTGACGAAGGCGGCCACGTCGCGGGAGCCGGTCTCGCGCCGGAACCGCGCCTGGACCTCGTCGAACAGTGCCTCGTCGCCCCAGACGTACCGGGATTCGAGGACGGCGGTGCGGACGGTATGGTCCTTGCCGGCGATCGCGACCAGCTCATCGACTGAGCGGATCGACTGTCCGACCTTCAGCTTCAGGTCCCACAGCAGATAGAGCATCGATTCGGCCATGCTTTCGGCCCAGCCGGTCGGCTTCCATGGCGTCACGAAGGCAAGGTCGACGTCGGAGTGGAGCGCCATCTCGCCGCGCCCGTAGCCGCCTACCGCCATCACCAGCAGCCGCTCGGCGTCCGTCGGGTTGGCGAGCGGGTGCTCGGCGACGGCGACATCGTGGACCAGACGCAGGATCTGGTCCGTGAGGAAGGCGTAGGCAGCGGCGGCCTCGTCCCCCTGCCACGGCTTCTCCTCGAGCCGCCGCGCGATCTCGCCGCGCCCCTTCGTCAGTGCCTCGCGCAGCAGCGCCGTCGCCTCGGCCCGCGAAGCCTCCCGGACGGCATCGGCCAGCGCATTCCGGTCGACGATCGAGCGGCGCTGAGGGATCGAGGCGAAGCGCGTGGGCACGGGGTGAGGTTAGGCGCTCACGACGCGTTTGTCGTCACTCGAGGTGATCGTCGGCCGTCCTTCGACAGGCTGAGCTCACCATGCTCAGGCTAGGTTGAATTCGAGTTGCCCCTTTACGCGGAACGGGCTGCTTTCGACGAAGCAGTTCTGCGCATAAGGTCGATGCGGCTACTCTCCTCGCTCAGCGCTTAGAGGACATGATGGTGCGGCAAGCTCCGCTGGCTTTCCTACTCCACGGCTATCTCGGCGT
>DASWMB010000108.1:0-3002 GCA_036399955.1 Allosphingosinicella sp.
GATCCATGAACGCGGAGACGGAAATCTGGATTCCGCCGCTTCGGTTCATGGATCCCGGATCAAGTCCGGGATGACGGGTGGAGTGTGGACGGACGCGCCGCCACGCGCTCGAAGCCGAGTTCGATCGCCCAACGCCCGTCATCCTGACGAAAGTCAGGATCCATGAACACGGAGCTGGAAGCCTCGCTTCCGCCGCTTCGGTTCATGGATCCCGGATCAAGTCCGGGATGACGGGTGGAGTGTGGACGGACGCGCCGCCCCTCGCCACAAATCAGAAGCCGGAGCCGGGCCTCGTCGTGGTGGTGCGGCGGCGGCGGTCGTAGAGCTTCTTGGCGCCCCAGGCGCCGGCAACCGCGAAGCCGAGCGGACCGAAGGCGCGGCGCGCGATCCACGGCGCGGCCATGCCGAGCATGGCGCCGCGGGTGCCGTTGCCGCGGCCGGCGAGCCTGCGGCCGAGGGCCGCTCCGATGAAGCTGCGAATCATGATGGGTCTCCCGGGATAAGCGGTTACAGTCTGCCGTGAAGAGCGCCGGAACGACCCGAATGTTCCGCCGCCGCACAGGGGGAGGCGGTCGATGAGCGGACAGCAGACGAGCCACCGCGTCTTCATCGAGCGCCTCGTCATCGCCATCGCGATCCTCGGCCTCGCCTTGCTCCTCTGGGCGCTGCGCGGCCTCCTCATCCTCGTCTTCGGCGCCGTGCTCGTGGCGGTGATCCTGAGCCTCATCGCCCACCCTTTGCGCAGCCGCCTGCGCTTTCCGGACTGGGCGGCCCTGCTCGCCGCCGTGCTGGTCGTGGTCGGCCTGTTCGGCCTCGCCTTCTGGCTGTTCGGCGCCGAGACCGCCCGCCAGGCGAGCGCGCTTCGCGAAGCGATCCCGGCGGCCTGGGGCGCGCTCCTCCAGCGGCTCGAGCCGCTCGGCCTCGCCGAGCCGCTGCGCCAGGGGATCGGCGGCATGCAGAGCGGCGGCGGCGGCGTCCTCTCGAACGTCGGCCGCTTCGTCATGTCGGTCGGCGGCGGCATCGCCGATGCCCTGCTGGTGATCGTCGGCGGCATCTATCTCGCCGCCCAGCCGCGCCTCTACCGCGGCGGCCTCCTCAAGCTCTTCCCGCCGGGCAGCCGAGGCCGGGTCGAGCAGGCGCTCGACGACAGCTGGACGGCGCTGCGCCTCTGGCTCGCCGGCCGCCTCGTCTCGATGGTCTTCATCGGCATCCTCACCGGCGTCGGCCTCTGGCTGATCGGCATACCCGGCGCGCTGGCGCTCGGCGTCATCGCCTTCATCCTCGAGTTCGTGCCGTTCGTCGGGCCGATCATCTCGGCGGTCCCGGCGATCCTCCTCGCCGTCGCCTTCGATCCGGTGAAGGCGCTCTGGGTCGGCGGCCTCTATCTCGGCATCCAGCAGCTCGAGGGCAACGTCATCGAGCCGCTCGTCCAGCAGCGCGCCGTCGATCTGCCGCCCGCGCTCCTCCTGTTCGCGATCGTCGCCGGCGCGCTCGTCTTCGGCCCGACGGGCGTGATCTTCGCCGCGCCGCTCACCGTCGTCCTGTTCGTCATGGTGAAGCGCCTCTACGTCCGCGAGGCGCTGCAGACCGAGACCGAGATGCCCGGCGAGAAGAAGGACTAGGCGAACGAGCAGCCTCGACACGGCCGCCACGGCCGCATCGGCGGCGTGGCGGAGGGTTCGGCAAAAGCTCCTGGCGTGATTCGTCCGCATCTTCGTACTGAACCAGATAAATTCGCGGTGCGCAAATTTGGGTGCCTCTCTGAACCCCCCGCTTTTTTTCGCGACGCCAAAAAATTCGCAAGAACGATCAACCGCCTTCTTGTTGACCGGACCGCGCCCTGCTGTATTATCGAGCTAAATCACCTAGGGGTTCAGCCGTCATGACCAAAGCTTTTTTGTCCTGCGGCGCGGCCGCCGTCGCGATCGCCTGCGCGGTGCCGCTCGGCGCGCCAGCCTCGGCCCAGCCCGCGCCCGCCGCCGCGGCCTCGCAGCGCATCGTCGTGCCGCCGATCGGCTTCACGACGCGGACGCTGCCCAACGGGCTTCGCGTCTACGCGATCCGCGACACCCGCACCGCCAACGTCTCGGTGCAGATGTGGTACGACGTCGGCTCCAAGGACGATCCCGCCGGCCGCTCCGGCTTCGCGCATCTGTTCGAGCACATCTTGAGCCGGGTCACCCGCAACATGACCCCCGGCATGATCAGCCGCCTCGTCGAGGAGGAAGCGGGCGGCACCCGCAACGCCTCGACCGGCCCCGACACGACCAACTATTACGAGACGGTGCCCGCCAACCGCCTAGAGGCGATGCTCTGGGCCCATGCCGAGCGGATGGGCCGCTCGGTGCTCGATCAGTCGGTGTTCGATGCCGAGCGCAGCATCGTCAAGGAGGAGATGCGCCTGCGCGTCCTCTCCCAGCCTTATGGCCGCCTGCAGCGCTATCATGTCGTCGACACCGGCTTTTCGAGCCACCCCTATCGCCGCTCGGGCATCGGCACCGTCGCCGACCTCGACGCCGCGACGCTCGAGGACGCGCGCGCCTTCCACGAGAATTTCTACCGGCCCGACAATGCGATCCTGATCGTCTCCGGCAATTTCGACCAGGCGCAGCTCGATCGCTGGGTCGACCGGCATCTCGGCTCCATCCCGCGCCCCGACCGCCCGGTCCTGCGCCATCGGATGGTCGAGGCGCCGCGCACCGCCGCGCGCACGCTCACCCTCCACGGCCCCAACGTGCCGCTGCCCTCCGCCGTGATGACCTGGCAGCGCCCGCGCCTCAATCACCCCGATTCGGCCGCGCTTTCCGTCCTCGCCCGCATCCTCTCGGGCGGCCAGTCCTCGCGCCTGTTCCGCACCCTCGTCTACGAGCGGCAGCTCGCCCAGAGCGCCAACGCGGGCAATCTCGCCTTCGAGGATGCGGGCCTGTTCGCGATCCAGGCGATCGTCGCCAGCGGCAAGGACATAAGCGAAGTCGAGGCCGCGCTCGCCGCCGAGGTCGCCC
>DASWMB010000109.1:0-4347 GCA_036399955.1 Allosphingosinicella sp.
GGGACTCCTTCTCTCCGACGACATCCAGATGGCGGCGCTGAGCGGCACGCACGGCGTGCGCGCGGCTGCCGCGGTCGCCGCCGGCTGCGACCTCGCTTTGCACTGCTCGGGCAATCTGGCGGAGATGGAGGAAGTCGCGGGCGCGCTAGGGCCCGCCGCGCCGGAAGCGCAGGCACGGATCGACGGCACATGGCGGAGCGCCGATTCCCCGGCAGCTTCGCGCTACGAGGCGCTGGCGGCCAAGCGGGACGTGCTGCTGGCGCTCGCCGCGGGCTGAGCCCGCTTTACTTCGTCCGGCGCTGTGGCAGGATCGGATGCGATGGGGGTCCGCGCGGTTCTGGAATGGGTGCTGTTTCCGCGCGTGCGCCTGAGCCCCGCGCAGGTCGAGCGGGCGCTTCGCGGCAAGACGGTGCTGATCACCGGCGCGAGCTTCGGGATCGGCGAGGCTGTGGCGCGGATCGTCGCCGCGGCGGGCGCCAGGGTGGTGCTGGTCGCGCGGACGGCCGAGAAGCTCGAAGAGGTGGCGGCGGGGATCCGGTCCGCCGGCGGCGAGGCGGTGACGATCGCGGCGGACCTCACCGACCCGGTGTCGGCCGAGGGCCTGGCGACGCGGATCGCGGAGCTCTCGCCCGACATCGTCGTCAGCAATGCCGGCAAGTCGATCCGGCGGCCGCTGTTCGAGTCGCTCGACCGGTTCCACGACGTCACCCGCACGATCGGCGTCAATTATCTCGGGCCGACGAGGGTCGCGCTGGCGGCGATCCCTGCCCTGGTCGAGCGGCAAGGCCAGATCATCAACGTGTCGGCGGCGAACGTGCTGCTGCTGCCGGCGCCTTACTGGGCCGCCTATCAGGCGTCGAAGTCCGCCTTCGACCAGTGGCTGCGCTGCGCCGCGCCGGAGCTCCGCGCGCGCGGCGTGGCGGTCACCACGGTCTACCTGCCGCTGGTGCGGACGCGAATGATCGCGCCGACGAAAATCTACGCGCAGGCGCCGGCGATGGCGCCCGACGAGGCGGCGCGGCTGATCGTGAAGATGATGCTCAAGCGGCGCAAATGGTGGACGCCCTGGTGGCTGCCGCCGGCCCACCTCGCCTCGGCTCTGCTCCGGCGGCCGTGGGAGGCGATCGCGGGCTGGCAGCAGAAAAGGGCGCTGCGGCGGTGAGCAGACGTCGGCCCTCTCGGCGGTGGATCGTCGGGCGGCTCGTCGCCTCGGGGCTGCTGACGCCGGCGGCCTTGTGGAGCTTCGCGGCGACGGCGGCCGGGAACGGGGCGAACCTGGGCTCGCTGCTGCGCTTCGCCGCGCGGCGCTACGGGTCCGCCGTTGCGCTCGTCGACGAGGCGGGGCCGGTGACCTTCGCCGTACTCGCGGACCAGTCGGAGCGGATGGCCGCCGCGCTGCGCGACGGGCACGGCATCCGCAAAGGCGACACGGTCGGCATCCTCTGCCGCAACGGAGCGGGGCTCGTGCGCGGCGTGTTCGCGGCGGCGCGGCTCGGCGCGCGGGTCACCCTGCTCAATCCCGAGATGGCGAGGCCGCAGCTCGCCGCCCTGGTCGAGCGGCACCGGATCAAGCTCGTGATCGTGGAGGCCGAAACGGAGGCGCTCGTCGAAGGCTGCCCTGAAATCGGCGCGGACGCGCTCCTTGACGCCGCGCCCGCCGCTTACCGCCGCCTTGCGCGGGTCGCCGGCGGAGAGCTGGTGGTGCTGACCGGCGGCACCACCGGCGCGCCCAAGGCGGCGGCGCGCAAGCCTGCGCCGCTCGCCTTCGTGCGGCTGTTCCTCCACCTCGTCGCAGCGCTCGGGCTCGACCGCTACCCTTCGGCCTTTGTCGGCGTGCCGCTGTTCCACGGCTACGGCATCGCCGCCTTTCTCGTGGCGCTGACGCTCGGGCGGACGGTCCATCTCACCCGGCGGTTCGAGGCGGCGTCGGCCGCGGCGCTGATCGAGCGCGAGCGGATCGAGGCGGCGGTGGTGGTTCCCTCGATGCTGAGGCGGATGCTGGCACAGAAGGCGGAGCTCGGCTCGCTGAAATGCGTGATCTCGGGTGGTGCCGCCTTGGCCGCGCCGCTCGCGGTCGAGACGAGGGAGCGGCTCGGCGACGTCCTGTTCAACCTCTACGGCACCAGCGAAGGGGGCGTCGCCGTGTTCGCCACGCCCGCCGACCTCGCCGAGGCGCCCGACACGATCGGCCGCGAGATCTGGGGCGTGCGCGTCACCATCCGCGATGGCGAGGACCGGCCCGTGCCCGACGGCCAGACCGGCCGGATCTGCGTCGAGAGCAGCGCGGCCGTGTCGCAGAGCGGCTGGATCGAGACGGGCGACCTCGGCCTGCGCGATGCGGCGGGGCGGCTGTTCGTGCGCGGGCGGGTCGACGACATGATCGTCTCGGGCGGCGAGAATGTCAGCCCCTGGGAGGTCGAGACGGTGCTGATGACCCATCCGGAGGTGAAGGAGGCGGCGGCGGTGGGCGTGCCGGACGCGGATTTCGGCCAGCGCCTCGTCGCCTACGTCGTGCCGCGGGAGGGGAGCGGGCTCACGGCCGAAGGGCTCTCGGCGTGGCTGTCGGAGCGCGTCGCGCGCTACCAGCGCCCGCGCGCGATCGAGATCCGCGGCGACCTGCCGCTCACCGCCATCGGCAAGATCGACAAGAAGGCGCTCGCCCGCTGAGCGGCTCCATCCACAGGAAATCGGCCGCGCCCCCTTCGCATATGCGGCGGCGGCGCTAGACTGCGACCCGGGGAGTGGGAGGACGATTTCGAGGCTCAGCCCGAGGTGCGCGAGGCGGACCGCCTCACGCTCGACCTCGACGGCTGGGAGGGCCCCCTCGACCTCCTGCTGACGCTGGCGCGCTCGCAGAAGGTCGACCTTCACAAGATCTCGATCCTGGCGCTGGTCGAGCAATATCTCGCCTTCATCCACGACGCCAAGAAGCTCAAGCTCGAGATCGCCGCCGACTATCTCGTCATGGCGGCGTGGCTCGCCTACCTCAAATCCTGCCTGCTGCTGCCCAAGGACCCGGAAGCCGATCCGAGCCCCGAGGAGCTGGCGATGCGGCTGCAGCTGCGGCTCCAGCGCCTGTCGGCGATGCGCGAAGCCGGGGCGCGGCTGATGGCGCGCGACCGGCTCGGCCGCGACGTCTTCGCCCGGGGGGCGCCGGAGGGGCTCAAGATCGTGAGAAAGGCGGCGTGGCAGGCCGACCTCTACGACCTCATCTCCGCCTACGGCTTCATCCGCGCCCGCAACGAGCCGGCGATCCACATCGTCGCGCGGCGGCCGGTGATGACGCTCGAGGAGGCACTGCACAGGGTCGAGAAGATGATCGGGACGCGGCTCGAATGGACGCGGATCGAGGCGTTCCTGCCGGCCACGCAGGACCCGGAATATCGCCGCTCGGCGCTCGCCTCGAGCTTCGTCGCGGCGCTGGAGCTCGCCCGCCTCGGCAGGATCGAGATCGACCAGCAGGAGCCGTTCGCGCCGCTCTTCGTGAGGGCGGCGTGATGGACGATGCCCTCCGCGCCGTCGAGGCGACCCTGTTCGCGAGCGCCGAGCCGCTCACCGCCGCCGAGATCGCGGACTATGTCGGGCCCGACGTAGACGTCGCCGGCGCGCTGCAGGAGCTCCAGGCGCATTATGCCGGACGGGGGATCGAGCTGGTCGAACGCGGCAAAGCGTGGCACTTCCAGACCGCCCCCGACCTTGCCGACCTCCTCCGGCCCGAGCGGGAGGAAAGCCGCAAGTTGAGCCGCGCGGCCGTCGAGACGCTGGCGATCATCGCCTATCACGAGCCGGTGACCCGGGCCGAGATCGAGGCGATCAGGGGCGTTCAGATCTCGCGCGGCACGCTCGACGTGCTGATGGAGGCGGGCTGGGTGCGCCCCGCCGGCCGCCGGGAAGCGCCTGGGCGGCCGCTCACCTTCGCGACCACGGCGACCTTCCTCCAGCATTTCGGCCTCGCCAGCCGGCGCGACCTGCCCGGCATCGAGGACCTGAAGGCCGCCGGCCTGCTCGACCCGATCGAGGCGGCGCTGGAGCAGCTCGGCCTCGGCGGCGGCGAGGCGGGCGACGAGCTAGAACTGGAAAGTGCGGGCGAGGACGACTAGGTTCTGCGTCCAAGGAGATTTCGAAATGGGTAGCTTCAGCATCTGGCACTGGCTGGTCGTCGGCATCGTGCTCCTCCTGCTGTTCGGCAAGGGGCGCTTCTCCGAGATGATGGGCGACGTCGCCAAGGGCATCAAGGCCTTCAAGAAGGGCATGTCCGAGGACGAGGCCGCGGCGGCTGCGACCACGACCACCACCGTGACGCCCGCGGGCACGACCACCACGACCGTGGAGCCCGCGCGCACCATC
>DASWMB010000110.1:0-3936 GCA_036399955.1 Allosphingosinicella sp.
GCGGCTCGGCATCATGGGCGAGTGGGACAATCCCTACCTCACCATGAAGTACGAGGCCGAGGCGAAGATCGTCGAGGAGCTCCTCCAGTTCGCCGAAAGCGGCAAGCTCTACCGCGGCGCCAAGCCGGTGATGTGGTCCCCGGTCGAGAAGACGGCGCTCGCCGAAGCCGAGGTCGAGTATGAGGACATAATCTCGACCCAGATCGACGTCGGCTTCGAGATCGTCGAGAGCCCGATCCCGGAGCTGGTCGGCGCCCACGCGGTGGTCTGGACGACCACGCCCTGGACGATCCCCGTCAACCAGGCGATCGCCTACGGAGAGCGAATTGAATACGCGCTGGTTCGTTTGTTTGCGACGTATGACACTTCGCTCCCACCGCCGCACGACATAAGCTTCGCTCCGTTCGGCAACGCCAATTTGAGCGAGCGATTTTTCCTGGTTGCGCGAGATCTCGTCGAAGGATTCAGATCGCGCGTCGAGCGGTATATCCGCTCGATCCGCCCAGAATACAATTATACCGTGACAGCATCGCTGGAGCATGAGTTCGCGGGGCCGAGCCTCTCTGGCGCTGTCGCGCGCCATCCGATGCGCCATCTCGGAGGGTTCTTCGCCAAGCCGCGGCCGTTCCTCCCCGGCGACTTCGTCACCACCGACCAGGGCACCGGCCTCGTCCACATGGCGCCGGACCATGGCGAGGAGGATTTCATGCTCGCCCGCGAGCATGGCCTGTCGCCGGAATGGGTGGTCGAGGACGACGGCCGCTACCGCGAGGACTGGCTCTGGCTCGGCGGCCATCCCTGGTCGGTGATCGACAAGAAATTGAACGCGCCGGACGGCCCGATCTGCTCGGACCTGCGCGATGCGGGCGCGCTGCTTGCCGCCTCGCACGATTTCGAGCACAGCTACCCCCATAGCTGGCGCTCCAAGGCGAAGGTCATCGAGCGGGCGACGCCGCAATGGTTCATACCCATGGACCAGGAACTTCCCTCCCGCTTGCGGGAGGGGAAGAGCGCTGCGGAGCAGTGCGAAGGGGAGGGCCTGTCCGCGGCGACATCCCCTCCCCCTGACCCCCTCCCGCGAGCGGGAGGGGGAACCCTGCGCTCCACCGCGCTCGCCGCAATCGAGGATGCGGCCTGGGTCCCCGCGCGCTCGAAGAACCGCATCCGCTCGATGGTCGAGGGCCGCCCCGACTGGGTGATCAGCCGCCAGCGCGCCTGGGGCGTCCCGATCGCGCTCTACGTCGACAAGCGCACCGGCGACTATCTCAAGGACCCGGCGGTGAACTCGCGCATCATCCGCGCCTTTCACGAAGGCGGCGCCGACGCCTGGTTCGGCGCCGACCACCAGGCGATGCTCGGCAACGGCTACTCGCTCGGCGATTATGAGCCGGTCACCGACATCCTCGACGTCTGGTTCGATAGCGGCTCGACCCACTCCTATGTGGTCGAAGCGCGCTACGGCGAGGGCGTGCGCGCGGACATCTATGTCGAAGGCTCGGACCAGCATCGCGGCTGGTTCCAGTCCTCCCTGCTCGAAAGCTGCGGCACGCGCGGCGTCGCCCCCTACAGGGAGGTGCTGACCCACGGCTTCGCGCTCGACCAGAACGGCCGCAAGATGTCGAAATCGATCGGCAACGTCGTCGATCCGCTCGCCATCATCCGCGACAACGGCGCCGACATCCTGCGCCTCTGGGTCGCCTCGACCGATTATTTCGAGGACGTGCGCATCGGCAGGGAGGTGCTCGCCACCACCACCGACGCCTATCGCAAGCTCCGCAACAGCTTCCGCTACCTCCTCGGCGCGCTCGCCGGCTTCTCCGAGGAGGAGCGGGTGGCGCCGGCCGAGATGCCGGAGCTGGAGCGCTGGGTGCTCCACCGTCTCTCCAGCCTCGACCGCGAGCTGCGCGACGCCGCGCGCGGCTACGAGTTCAACCGCTACGCCCGCGCCCTCACCGCCTTCGCGCAGGACGATCTTTCGGCCTTCTTCTTCGATATCCGCAAGGACAGCCTCTATTGCGACGCGCCCGACTCGCTCAAGCGCCGTGCCTATCGGACGGTGCTCGACACGGTCTTCCACGCGCTGGTGCGCTGGATGTCCCCGATCCTCTGCTTGACCACCGAGGAAGTCTGGGCGACCCGCTACCCCGATGCGGGCTCCGTCCACCTCCTCGAATGGCCGGAGATCGACCCCGCCTGGGCGAACGACGGGCTCGGCGACCGCTGGAACCTGATCCGCGCCTCGCGCGAGCGGGTGACTGAGAACATCGAGCCGCTCCGCCGCGACAAGGCGATCGGCTCCAGCCTGGAGGCGAAGGTCGTCTATCCCGAAGCCGAGCTCGACCTGCTCGGCGCGGACGCGGACTCGCTCTCCGAAATCTACATCGTCTCGGAGGTCGAGCCTGGGCCGACGATGACCATCGAGGTCAGCCGCACCGGGCGCCAGAAATGCGGCCGCTGCTGGCGGCACTTGCCCGAGGTTCCGGAAGACGGCGATCTGTGCGGGCGCTGCGAGGGGGTGGTGAATGGTTGAAGCCGACAGCAGGGTGCGTCGTAACCGCATCATCGGCCTTATCGCCGCCGCCCTGGTCTTCCTCCTCGACCAGGCCGCCAAATATGTCGTCACCGTGCCGCTCCAGCTGCAGGAGCGCGAAAACGGCGTGATGCAGATCCTCCCATTCTTCGACCTCCGCTGGACGGAGAATCGCGGCGTCTCGATGGGCTTCCTCCCCGCCGACGGCGAGACCACCCGCTGGCTCCTCGTCGGCCTGACCGGCGCCATCGCCTTGTTCGTCGCGGCCTGGATGTGGCGCGAGAAGCGGCGCGACGACGCGATCGGCCTCGCCCTGGTCCTCGGCGGGGCGCTCGGCAACATCCTCGATCGCGTCCGCTTCGGCTATGTGGTCGATTTCCTCGATCTCCATTTCGGGTCGGTCAGGCCCTTTTTGGTCTTCAATGTCGCCGATGCAGCCATTACCATCGGCGTCCTGCTGCTGCTTGTCCGCGCGCTCCTGATGCGCGACAAGGCCCCTCGGAAGGAAGTCTAGACATGCGTATCGCTCCCCTCGCTCTCGCCGCCACGGCCTCTTTGCTCCTCGCCGGCTGCGGCACCGGCGGCGTCCTCGGACGCGACCGGCCGGACGAGTTCGCGGTGGCGCGCACCGCTCCGCTGGTGATCCCCCCCGATTTCACGCTGACGCCGCCGCGTCCGGGCGAGGCCTCCTCGGGCGCCGACGCCCGCACCCAGGCGCTCCAGGCGCTGTTCGGCGGTCCCGCTCCCCGCAGCGATGCCGAGCGCAACCTGCTCGAGCGCGCCGACGCCGACCGCTCGGCCCTCGGCGCCCGCTCGGTCGCCGCCGATCCCGGCACCGCCGTCGTCGACCGCGGCGCCCTCGTCCAGACCATCCTCGCCCTCCCGGCCGGTGCCGGCCGCGAAGCGACGGTCACCACGCCGCAATAACCGCGCATCCGCCGAAACCGCTCATCCTGAGGAGGGACTGAGCGAAGGCGAAGGCCCGTCTCGAAGGACCGCCGCCGTGTCCTTCGAGACGCCGCTTCGACTTCGCTCAGCGGCTCCTCAGGATGAGCGAGATATTGCGTTAGCTGCGAGCGCTAAAACCCGATCCCCAGGGAGACCACCAGCCCGGCATCCTGCCCGCTCACCGAGGGCAGGCTCGTATCGACATAGCGCAGGCCGAGTTCGGCAGGCCCGAGCGAGTAGCTGCCGCCGAGCGACCAGTTCCAGTAGCGGCCATATTGCCCCCAATCCTGCCGCCCGGCATGGGCGCGCAGCGTCACCGGCGTGAACGGGATCCCCGCCTCCGCCTCGGCGAAGAGGTAGAGCATGTCCTCGTCGCCGGTGCCGCGCTGGGAAGGCGCGTATTTGACGCCGCCGGTGGCCTCGACGGGACCCAGCATGTAGGAGAGCGAGGCGTATGG
>DASWMB010000111.1:0-4707 GCA_036399955.1 Allosphingosinicella sp.
ATCGCGCAGGCGGCGAGGATCAGGACGGCGCGCTTCAGCATGGTTCATCCCCCTTCGAAAGGCTGGCGGACGATATCAGCCGCCCGGGCGCCGCCCAAAGCCTTTCGACGGACTGCCGGCGCGGTTCGACAGGGGGCGCTACCGCCGTGCGGGAGGCGGCGGCGGCGGGGGCGGAGGAGGCGGAGGCACGTGCTCGCAGGGCGGCACCGGCGGCTCCGCGCCGGCCGCTCGAGCGGGCGCACGCCGCATCCGGTCCCAGGCCTCGTCCTCGCGCGCCCAGCAGGCGGTGAGCTCGCGCCATGCCTGGTCGCGGCCGATGCCGCGCCGCCGGGCGATGTCGTCGACCCGCCAGCCGGAATGGCGGCGGCGGAAGGCGGCGTAGCTCCTCGGATTGCCGACATGGACGACCTTGCCCGGGCCGCAGGCGGCGTGGACCGGCGCGATCTGCGCCGCGTCCGTGATCTCGCGCCCCGCTCCGCCGCCCAGCACCATCCGCTCGCCGACCCGCGCCGGATCGCCCTCATAGCCGCCCCGCCCGCGCTGGTAGAGGACGAGCGCGCCGGTGGGGTCGAGCTTCACACCGGTCTCCGCGCCGAAAGACGCGAGCGGGTCCTCCTCGCCGGGCCCGTCGAGGCGGAAGCAGCCGTCGCGCAGCACGATCGTGCCGACATTGAGCTCGGATGTCTCGGCGCCGGTGCGGTGGCGGGCGAGCGGCAGGATGCGCACGAAGCGGCGCGCCTCGGGGCTGACCGGCCCGGCGGGATCGAGCGCATCGTGGCCCACCAGGCGCACGAACGGCGCGACCCGGACACGCCCGCTCGACAGCAGCGCGTCGGCCTCGCTCTGATCGACCGCGACTTCGATGCGGACGCGGTTCTCCATCACCTCGACGCCGCCGCCGGCGGGGATGCCAAGCCGCCGCAGCTGCGCGTAGGCCTCGGCCGCGCCGCGCTCGAGCTCCGCGAGCGAATGCTCGACCTGCCTCGCGACGAACAGCGGATTGGTCGTGTAGCGCCTGAGCGTCGCCTCGGGATCGCGGACGAAGGCGACGACCATCCGGAATTCGGGCCTGTGCTCCATCCACAGGTCGGCATAATTGCCGCGCTGCTCGGCCTCGAGCCGCGGCCGGATGCGGCCGATCTCGCCGGCGATCTGCTGCTGCAGCCGAAGCCGCCGCTGCGCCTCCTCCTCCGAGACGCCATAGGCCTGCGCATACCAGCTCCGCTCGTTTGCCGGTCGCCCGTCCGGAGCGGGCGGCGCGGCGCCGTAATCGGCGGGCGGCGCGGTCTCGACGGTGGGATAGCTGCCGGGGCTCGATTGGGCGACCAGCGCCGCCGGAGCGGCTGCGAGGAGCAGGAAGGCGGCGCGGCACATCGGCTTTGTCCTCGGCAAAACAAGGGGAAAGGCGGCGATCCTGGCGCGCCGCGCCTTGCTGTAGGCTGAAGCCCGTCGCCTCAGGGCGCCTCGGGCGCCTCGATCCGGCCGAGGAAGACGACGGCGCCTGTCGGGCGATGCCGGATCAGGAAGAAGAACGGGTGGTCCGCCCGGAACGGCACCGGCGGCGGCCGGATGCGGGCGCCGGTCACCATGATCGCGACCGCCGTCGCCGCGGCGGCCTCGGTGCCCTGTTCGTCGATCCGCAAATAGGTTTGATGCACGGCTTGGCTGATCGCGAGCGGCGCCTGCGCGATGCCGCTGAAGTCCGCCGCCTCGGTGAACGGCGTCACCATGCCGAGCTCCCTCAGCGTCTGCGGCAGCATGTAGCGCGCCTGGACCCGGACCTTGGGGAGAGCCAGAGCGAG
The DNA here is from genome assembly GCA_036399955.1 of Allosphingosinicella sp. Classification (GTDB taxonomy): domain Bacteria; phylum Pseudomonadota; class Alphaproteobacteria; order Sphingomonadales; family Sphingomonadaceae; genus Allosphingosinicella. Next base: position 1,803 of record DASWMB010000111.1, read on the forward strand.
CCGCCGGGGCTCGGCCGCGTCGAGGCGGCGGAGCCACTCGCGCAGCAGCGCCGGCGTGAGCGCCGCTTCGAAGGCGCCGAGCCCGTCCCGCGCGCGCGGCAGGAACACGTCCATCTCGAACTCGTCGCCGCGATAGGGAAGCGCCGCCGCCTGGAAGTCCGGCGTCTCGAAATAGCGGAAATCCGAGTCCTGGTTCATCAGCGGCGTTCGGCGCGTGCCGCCGCCGGCAAGGTGGAAGTCCCCCTCCCGCGTGGCTTCGCGGTCGAACTGCCGTACCCAGTCGGCAAGGAAATAGACGGTGTTGGTGAGGACGAGGCGGGTGTCGCCGTCGACCTGCTCGGGCGTGAGCAGGCCGCGGATGAGGCCGTTGGTGTTCTCCTCCGCCCAGCGGTTGATGCGCCCGACCGCCTCCTCCTGGCGGGCGAAGTCGAGCGTCTCCGGCGCGGCGCCGTAATGCTCCCGCGTCACGCTGAGATATTCCGGCCGCAAGGCGAAGCCGCGCTGCACCCAGAGCGCGTTGGCGACGGTCAGCCGGCGGCCGGGGGCATTGGTGGCGAGGGTGCGAAGCAGCGCGCCCATCTCCGGGTGGAGTGCGGCGCGCGGGTAATGGAGAGTGCGGGCGATCTCCTCCGCGGTGGCGCCGCGGGCGCCGGCATAAGCGAGCGCGAAGGCGGTCGAGATGCTGGTCGGCGAAACGAAGACGTTGCCGCGCTGCGCGGCAAGCCGCCGGTAGAGATCGACGCCGAACTCATTGCCGCCCTCGACGACGCTTGCCGCCGGCGCGCGTGTCGGCGCCGCGTTCGTCGGCGCCGGTGCGGGCGCGGTCTCAACCGGAGCGGTCGCGGTGCAGGCGGAAAGCAGGGCGGCGAGAGCCAGGAGCGCCTTCTTCATGGCGGTCAGTGTAGTGCGGCCGCCGCGCGGCTCAAGCCCGGTCAGGCCGCGGCGGCCCCTCGCGCCGGCGAGTCCTGCTGCGCACGCGCGGCGAGGAGCTTCATCGCCTCGTGCGCGGAGAGCGCGGCGCCTTCCTGCCAGAAGACGACGTAGCTCAGATGCTCCCCGGCGAAGAAGATCGGGCCCTCAGGCTTCATGAGCTCGGTGTAGCGGGCGCCGCGCGGATTGGCGAACCAGTCGGGATGGACCGGCCCGACCCCTTCCGACCAGGGCGTCAGCGCCCACGCGACGGTTACCGGGCGCTGCAGCAACCGCGACTTGCCCGGATGCAGGCGCTCGACGACCTCGCGGCAGACGCGGTAGCGCTCTTCGTGGCTCATTTCGGTGAAGCGCCGGGGATGCGCGTCGTCGGTCCAGCCGGCGACATAGGCGGCGACGAGGACACCCTTGTCGCCATGCCAGCCTCCCGACGGGTAGATGAGGTTCTCGTTGGGCTGGTCGGTCCAGCCGAGGCCGCCGTAAATCCCCTCCTCCTCCCAGAAGCGCGGCGCCTCGAAGCCGACCTTGACGCTGGGGAGGTAGGGGACGTCGCGGATCGCCGCCTTCTTCGCCGGCGAGAAGTCGTTGTCGACGCGCGCGAGGAAATTGAGCGGCAGAGTGCAGATGCAATAATCCGCGTCGGTCGCGCGCCCGTTGCCGTGGAGGATGCGCACGCCCGAGCCGCGGCGGCGGATCGCGCTCACCGGCGAGCCGAGAACGACGTTGCCGCGCACGCGCTGGTAGAGAGCGTCGGCGATCCGGTCCATGCCGCCGACCGGCTGGAACATCGGCGACTGCTGGTCGAAGAACTCCTCGAAGACGAGCGGCAGCCCGACGGCGCGGCCGCTCAGCACCTCGGGCAGCGCCATGGGCGGCAGCGTCCGCCCGCCCGCGGTGTAGCCGCCGGGAAGCTCCGAATAGCCCGAGCGGCCGGACGGCGTATATTCTCCCCGCTCGTTGAGCTCGCCGTAGAAGGCGAGGAACTGGCGCAGCATCGTCTTCTCGCCGGCCGGGATTTCCTGATCGAGCGCGCCGCGGTCGATCGCCTTGGCGAGGAGCTCGGTGAAGCGGCCGCGCAGGTCGTTCTGCATCTGCCGGTTGGTGAAGGTCCGCCCGCCTATGTCCCATTTGGACGCGCGGTTGGCGTTCACCATCACCTCGATCGGCACCCCGAGCGATTTGGCGTAGCCGAGGATGGTGTGGTGCGCGGTCGGGATGCGGGCGGCGCCGGCGTTGAGATAGAGGTCGCCCTCGAAGTCGCAGACCTGGTCCGGCCGGCCGGTCTGGACGACCCGGTCGCCGCGCCGAACCGTCCAGACGCGCCCGCCGACCCGATCGCGCGCCTCGATCACCATCACGTCGAAGCCCGCGCGTTTCAGCTCGAAGGCCGAGACCAGGCCGGCGATGCCGGCGCCGAGCACGACCACCCTCTTGCCGTTGCCGCGCGGCAGGTCGAGCGGCTCGGCGGCGGCCGGGCTGTTGAGCAGCCCCATCGCCTCCATGCCGAGATAGACGGCGCTGGCGCCGCCGACCGCGCCCAGCCGCTCCAGAAAAGTCCGCCGCGTCAGCGCCATCGATCCGCCTCCCCTTCTGCTTCCCCTCAGCGCGGCGGTGCCGCTGCCGTCGCCTCGATCTCCACCAGCCAGCCGGGATCGACCAGGCCGGAGACTTCCATCGTCGAGCGCGCCGGCCGGCTGGGCTGCGCGGCCGTCCCGAAGAACTCGCGATAGGCCGTCATCATGCCCTGGAAATCCATCCGCTGCTGGCCGGGCGGCGCGACGAGAAAAATGCGCATCATGACGATATCGCCGAGGCCGAGGCCGTGCTGCGCCAGCTCGGCCGCGATCTTGCGCAGAACCGAACGGGTCTGGGTCGCCGTGTCGCCGAAGCGCTGGACCGAAGCCGCGGGCGCGGCCGGATCGACGGGATCGGGTACCGTGCCGCTCACATAGACGAGCCGGTGCCCCGCCGGCAC
>DASWMB010000112.1:0-12197 GCA_036399955.1 Allosphingosinicella sp.
CTCGATGAAGTACATCTTCGGCCAAGCGCTCTCGCGGAACACCTCCGTCTCCTCGAAGGGATAGTCCTCGGCGACCTCCATCACCTGCTTGGAGCCGCGCTGCATCGACTGGAAGATCAGCATGTCGCCGGCGACATGCTCGTGGATGAGGTCGAGCGCGAGCAGCGGGTGCCGCAAGTGGTAGAGGACGCCCATGAAGATGACGACGTCGAAGCGGCGGCCGAGCGCGCCGACGTCGTAGACCGACAGGTTCCGGAACTCGATATTGTCGTAGCCGAGCGTCTCCGCCGCGAAGCGCGCCTGCGCCAGGTAGCGCTCGTCGCTGTCGATGCCGAGAACCAGGTCGGCGCCGCGCCGCTTCATTTCCATCGAGTAGAAGCCGGCGTTGCAGCCGATGTCGAGCACGCTCCTGCCCGAAAGGTCGCCGGGCAGGTGCGGCGCGAACCGCCTGAACTTGACGCTCGGATAGTCGCCGAGGAAATGCTCCGGCGCGGTGGCGACGCCGTTCAGGTCGATATTGTGGAACCAGGGGCCGAGCGCCTCGACCCGCCTTCTGATCTCGCCGCCGCCGGCCGGGTCCGCTCGGTTCATTGGTACAGCCTCTCGTTGACGCTCATCACCCGCGCGCCCCAATCGCCGATGACGAGCCGGGAAACGGACGCGGGATCGATATCGAAGCGCAGCAGGTTGTCGAGCGGCAGGCCCAGGTAGAAGGCGACGAGGCCGCGGATCACGTCGCAATGGGACACGGCCGCCACCGTCTCGCCGCGATGCTCGGAGGCGATCCGCGCCACTTCGGCGCTCGCCCGATCCACCGCCTCGGCCATGCTCTCGCCGCCCGGCGGGCGCGCGATGCTGCGGGCGCTGTTCCACTGGTCCCAGTCCGGTTCGCCTTCCAGTGCGTCGAAGGAACGGCCGGTCCATTCGCCGAAATCGACCTCGTCGAGGCCGTCGGAGGCGCGAACCTTCTGCCCCAGCCGGTCGGCAAGCTCGCGCGCCGTGTACCAGGCCCGCTCGCGCGGAGAGGAGTAGACCGCGGCGATCGGCTCGACCGCGAGCAGGTCGGCGACGATCTCCGCCTGCTGAAGCCCGTCCTCGCTCAGCGCCACGTCGCGCCGCCGCCCCGAGAGGGTGCGGCCGAGCTCGACATGAGCGGCGTGGCGGATGAGGAGCAGGGTCAGGGTCATCGGGTTCGGAACTGAAGCGGAATGATCTGGTCGTCCCGCGGGTTCCACGATGCGGCCGCCGCGTCAACCTTTCTGCCAGATGAACCGAATCTGGAACAAAGAAGAAGAAGAAGCATTGAATTGGCGGACTCCTGCGGGGTGCCCTCTTCTTCGCGCTTCGTTCCATAACATAGATTAACTTGCACGGGGGAAGTCTTGACGGAAAAGGTACTGATCACCGGCGGTGCCGGCTTTATCGGGCGGTTCGTTGCCCGGGAGCTGCTGGGCCGCGGTCACGAGGTGCGCGTTCTCGACAGCCTCATCGAGCAGGTCCACGGCGACCGCGAGCGGCCCGAGGATCTCGCGCCGGAGGTCGAGCTGATCCGCGCGGACGTTCGCAACGGCGATGCGGTCGTGAAGGCGCTGAAGGGCGTCGATTCCGTCGTCCATCTCGCCGCCGAAGTCGGCGTCGGCCAGTCGATGTATGCCGTCGAGCGCTATACCTCGGTCAACGACGTCGGCACCGCCGTCCTGTTCGAGAAGCTGATCGACTGCCCGGTCCGCCGCGTCGTGACTGCGTCCTCGATGAGCATCTACGGCGAAGGCCTCTACCGCGACGCCGACGGCCAGCTCGTCCAGGACGCGAAGCGCCAGCCGAGGACAGGCGAGGACGCGAGCTGGGATCCGGCGGATGCGCAGGGGCGTCCGCTGGCGCCCGTCGCGACGCCCGAATGGAAGCGCCCGGACCTGGCCTCCATCTATGCCCTCAACAAATATGTGCAGGAGCGCACGACCCTGATCATGACCGATGCCTATGGCATGGAAGGCGTGTGCCTGCGCCTGTTCAACGTCTACGGCCCCGGTCAGGCGCTCTCCAACCCCTATACCGGCGTCCTCGCCATCTTCGCCTCGCGGCTCCTCAACGGCCAGCAGCCGATGATCTTCGAGGACGGCGAGCAACGCCGGGACTTCGTCCATGTCGGAGACGTCGCCCGCGCCTTCGCCGACGCGCTCGAACTGCCGCAGGCGAAGGGGGAGGTGTTCAACATCGGCTCCGGCCGCGACCGCTCGGTGACGGAGGTCGCGCAGGAGCTCGCCCGCGCCATGGGCCGAAACGACATCAGCCCGCAGATCGTCGGCAAGAGCCGCATCGGCGACATCCGCCACTGCTTCTGCGACGGCTCGAACAGCGCGGAAAAGCTCGGCTTCACCGCGGCGAAGGATTTCGGCGAGGGTCTTGCCGAGCTGGCCGAGTGGCTCGCGGTCCAGACCGCCGACGACCGCGTCGACGAGGCCCGCGCCGAGCTCGAGGCGCGGGGGCTGGTGGCGTGAGCGGCGCGCCCATCCTGGTCACCGGCGGCGCCGGCTTCATCGGCTGCAACATCGCGGACCGGCTGGCGGCCGAGGGCCATGAGGTTCTCGTCTACGACGCGCTCTCGCGGCCCGGCGTCGAGGCCAACCTCGAATGGTTGAAGGAACGCCACGGGTCGCCGATCTCGTCGATCGTCGCAGACATTCGCGACGAGGACGAGCTCGCCCGCGCCGCACGCGAGGCCGGCGCGATCTTCCACATGGCCGCCCAGGTCGCAGTCACCACCTCGATGGCCGACCCGCGCGAGGATTTCGACATTAACATCCGCGGCACGCTGAACCTGCTCGACGCGGTGCGCCTCGGCGGCAGGCGGACGCCGGTCATCTTCGCCTCGACCAACAAGGTCTATGGAGATCTCGCCGACATCCCATTCCGGCTGGAGGGCGATCGCTACATTCCCGAGGACGCCAAGGTGGCGGCGCACGGCATCGGCGAGGACCGGCCGCTCGATTTCCACACGCCCTATGGCTGCTCCAAGGGCGCCGCGGACCAATATGTGCTCGATTATTCGCGCAGCTTCGGCCTGCCCACGGCGGTCGTCCGCATGAGCTGCATCTACGGCATGCGGCAGATGGGGACCGAGGACCAGGGCTGGGTCGCCCATTTCCTGATTCGCGCGCTCGAGGGGCGGCCGATCACCCTCTACGGCGACGGCTGCCAGGTGCGCGACATCCTCGACGTGTCGAATGCCGTCGAGGCCTATCTGAAGGCGTGGCGCAACATCGGCCGCATCTCCGGCCGCGCCTTCAACCTCGGCGGGGGCCCGGCCAATGCCGTCAGCCTGCGCGAGCTCATCGCTTTCATGTCCGATCTGCTCGGGCGCGAAGTGGACCTGCGCTACGAGGACTGGCGCGCCGGCGACCAGCGCTATTTCGTCGCCGACACCCGCGCCGTCACGCGCGAGCTGGGCCTGTCGGCGGCGGTGCCGTGGAAGAAGGGGGTCGCGAAGCTCGCCGCCTGGCTGGGCGAGACCCGCGCCGCCGCTCCCGTAGAGGCTGCGGCATGAGCGCGGCGGCGGCGGCGAAGATCCGCGTCCTCGTCACCGCCGATGCGGTCGGCGGCGTCTGGCAGTACAGCATCGACCTCGCCCGCGGCCTCTCGCGCCTCGGCGCCGAGACGGTGCTGGCGGTCATGGGCCCGTCGCCTTCGGACGAGCAGGTCGCCGCGGCGGCAGGGGTCGAGGGGCTGGAGCTGGTCGACACCGGCCTGCCGCTCGACTGGCTCGCCGAGAACGCGACGGCGCTGCGCGCCGCCGGCGAGGAGATCGCCGCCCTCGCCGCGGCGCGCGGCGCCGACATCGTCCAGCTCAACACGCCGGCGCTCGCCGCCGCGAGCCGCTTCCGCGTGCCGGTGGTGGCGGTCCAGCACAGCTGCGTCGCCACCTGGTGGGAGGCGGTCCACGGCACCGCGCTTCCGGCCGATTTCGCCTGGCGCACCGAGCTGGTCCGCGCCGGCCTCAACGCCGCCGATGCGGTCGTGGCGCCCACAGCGGCCTTCGGCGCCGCGACCCAGCGCGTGTACCGGCTCGAGGAGCCGCCGCGCACGGTGCACAACGGCCGCTCGCCCGTCGCGCTGCCGCGCCAGGCGCCGCACGATTTCGTCTTCACCGCGGGGCGGCTGTGGGACGAGGGCAAGAATCTCGACACGCTCGACGCGGCCGCCGAGCGCATCCCGGTGCCGGTCCGCGCCGCCGGGCCGCTCCAGGGGCCGAACGGCGCCCGCGTCATCTTCGACAACATCCATTGCCTGGGCAATCTCGGCGAGGAGGAGCTGGCGCGCTGGCTCTCGGCGCGGCCGGTCTTCGTCTCCGCCGCCCTCTACGAGCCGTTCGGCCTCGCCGTGCTCGAAGCCGCGTCCGCGGGCTGCCCGCTCATCCTGTCGGACATCCCCACCTTCCGCGAGCTGTGGGACGACGTCGCCATCTTCGTGCCGCCGCGCGACGAGGAGGGCTTCACCCGCGCCATCGCCAATCTCGTCGGCGACGATTTCGAGCGGGCGGTGATGGGCCGCGCGTCCAAGGAGCGGGCGGACCTCTACACGCCGGATGCGATGGCGGCGCAGATGGCGGCGATCTACCGCAGCCTCCTGCCCGCCGTCCGCCGCCCCGTCCTCGCCGCCCAGAGAACAGCCGCCAGGGCCGCCGCGTGAAGATCGTCTACTTTACACAATCCCTGGCCTCCTGCTGGAACCACGGCAACGCCCACTTCCTCCGCGGCGTGCTGCGCGAGCTGATCGCGCTCGGCCACGAGGTCGTGGCTTACGAGCCGGAGAAGTCCTGGAGCCTGGAGAACCTCCTCAAGGACCATGGCGAGGAGGGGCTGGAGCCCTGGCGTGCCGCCTATCCCGAGCTGAGCTCGACCCGCTTCGCCAGGCGCGCGGATCTCGCCGCGATGGTCGACGGCGCCGATCTCGTCATCGTCCATGAATGGAACGACCACGCTTTGGTCGCGAAGCTCGGACGCCTCCGCGCCCGCGGCGGGCGCTTCACGCTCCTCTTCCACGACACCCACCACCGCGCCGTCTCCGAGCCGAAGGAGATGAAGGCCTATGACCTTTCGGCTTATGACGGAGTCCTCGCCTTCGGAGCGGCGCTGGCCGAGGTCTATCGCCGCTGGGGCTGGGGCGAGCGCGTCTTCGTCTGGCACGAGGCGGCCGACCTCAGGCACTTCCAGCCGCCGGCAGAGGAGCAGGAGCGCAAGGGCCTCGTCTGGATCGGGAATTGGGGTGAGGGGGAGCGCACGAAGGAGCTCAAGGAATTTCTCTTCCGCCCCGCCCGCGCGAGCGGGCTGCCGCTCGACGTCTGGGGCGTGCGCTATCACGAGACCGCCAAGGCGACGGTGCGGCGCTATGGCGGCCGCTACCATGGCTGGCTCGCCAACGCCAAGGCGCCTTCGGTCTTCGCCCGCTTCCTCGCCAGCGTCCACGTGCCGCGCCGCTACTACACCAAGCTGCTCCCCGGCATCCCCACCATCCGCGTGTTCGAAGCGCTCGCCTGCGGCATCCCGCTCCTCTGCGCGCCGTGGGACGATGCCGAGAACCTGTTCCGCCCGGGCGAGGACTATCTGATCGCCAAGGACGGCGAGGAGATGACCCGCCTCCTGATCCAGGTCCGCGACGATCCGGACCTGCGCCGAAGCCTCGCCGCCAGCGGCCTGGAGACCGTCCGCGCCCGCCACAGCTGCGCGCACCGCGCGGCCGAGCTGCTGAACATCCACGAGGCGCTCGTTGCAGCGCCTCTCAGGAACGTTGCATGAAGATCGCCTTTTACGGGTCGAGCCTGCTCTCCTCCTACTGGAACGGCGCGGCGACCTATTATCGCGGGCTGCTGCGCGATCTCGCCGGGCGCGGCTACGACATCACCTTCTACGAGCCCGACGCCTTCGAGCGGCAGAGCCATAAGGACATGGACGCGCCGGAATGGGCGAAGTCCGTCGTATACGCCGCGACGCCGGAAGCGCTTTCCGGCGTTCTCGCGGAGGCACGCGCCGCGGACATCGTCGTCAAGGCGAGCGGCGTCGGCGTTTTCGACGCCGAGCTCCTCCAGGGGATCGTCGAGCACAGCCGGGACGATGCCTTGCGCATCTTCTGGGACGTCGATGCCGCTGCGACCCTCGACGAGATGAGGGCCGACGAGAGCCACCCGGTTCGCCGCGCCTTGCCCTCGCTCGACATGGTGCTGACCTATGGCGGCGGCCCACCGGTGATCGACGCCTATCGCGGCTTCGGCGCGCGGGAGTGCACGCCCGTCTACAATGCGCTCGATCCGAGCACGCACCATCCGGTCGACGCGGACGAGCGCTTCGCCTCGGACCTCGCCTTCCTCGGCAACCGGCTTCCCGATCGCGAAGCGCGGGTCGAGGAATTCTTCCTCCGCGCCGCATCGCTGCTCCCCGGGCGGCGCTTCCTGATCGGCGGCAATGGCTGGGAGACGAAGGCGATGCCGGAGAACGTCCGCCATCTCGGCCATGTCTATACGCACGAGCACAACGCCTTCAATTGCACGCCGCTCGCGGTGCTGAACGTCGCCCGCGATTCGATGGCGAATATCGGCTTCTCGCCGGCGACGCGGGTGTTCGAGGCGGCCGGCGCCGCGGCCTGCCTGATCACCGACGCCTGGGAAGGCATCGAGCAGTTCCTGGCGCCGGACGAGGAGGTGCTGGTCGCCCGCGACGGGCAGGACGTCGCCGACCATGTCGCGGCGCTGACGCCGGAGCGGGCGCGGGCGATCGGCGCAGCGGCGCTCCGCCGGATCCTCGCCGAGCACTCCTACGCTCATCGCGGCGAGCAGGTCGACGCGATCTTCCGCTCGGCAGCGGGGCGAGACATCGCTCCCACCACCGTTCGGGCTGAGCCTGTCGAAGCCCTGCCCTGTAATTCTTCTTCTTCCGCGGAGCGAGAGGAAGGACAGCCCTTCGACAGGCTGAGCGCGAACGCTGTGGGTGCTGCAGCGGGGAGCGCCGATCGATGAAGCTGGTCGTCCTCGGCCTGTCGCTCTCCTCCTCCTGGGGGAACGGCCACGCGACCACCTTCCGCGCCCTCCTGCAGGCCTTCTCGGCGCGGGGCCACGACATCCTGTTCCTCGAGCGCGACGTCCCCTGGTATGCAAGCAACAGGGACATCGCGAACCCGTCTTATTGCCGGCTCGAATATTATGGCGGCCTCGGCGAGCTCGACCGCTGGCGCGCCGAGATCGAGGGCGCCGATGCGGCGATTGTCGGCTCCTACGTGCCGGACGGCGTCGAGGTCGGCCGTTATGTGCAGCGCAACGCCGGCGGCGTCACCGCCTTCTACGACATCGATACGCCCGTCACCCTCGCTAAGCTCGAGCGCGGCGACTTCGAATATCTCTCGCCGGAGCTGATCCCGGGGTACGACGTCTATCTCAGCTTCACCGGCGGCCCCACCCTGGGCCACATCGAGCGCCAGTATGGCTCCCCCGCCGCGCGGCCGCTCTTCTGCTCGGTCGATCCCGACGCCTATCCGCCGCTCGATGTGCCGGAGAAGTGGGCGCTCTCCTATCTCGGCACCTACAGCCCCGACCGGCAGCCGGTGCTCGAAAGCCTGCTGATCGAGCCGGCGCGGCGCCTGCCGCACCTTCGCTTCGCCGTCGCTGGCCCGCAATATCCGGCCGACCTCGACTGGCCGGCAAATGTCGAGCGGATCGACCATGTGCCGCCGGCCGAGCACCCGCATTTCTACGCCTCCTCGCGATTCACCCTCAACGTCACCCGCGCGGACATGGTGAAGGCCGGCTGGTCGCCCTCGGTGCGCCTGTTCGAGGCCGCCGCCTGCGCGGTGCCGGTCATCTCCGACCGCTGGGAAGGCTTGGCCGATCTGTTCGCGCCGGGCCGTGAGATCCAGCTCGCGGACGGCAGCGACGAGGTCGTCAGGGTGCTCCAGGCGACGTCGCCAGGGGAAGCGCAGGCGATCGGACGTGCCGCCCGCGCGCGCGTGCTCGCCCGTCATACCGCCGGTCACCGGGCGCAAGAACTGGAGGAACATCTCGAAGAAGCTCGGCAGAAACGGCCGCGGGAGGCGATGGCGCTGCTAAGTTCATAAACTGGATCAGGATTGCGGGTCCGGCACGAAACCAAGTGTGTCGGGCAGGCTTAGTACATGGTGCGGCAGCGAAACGAGCCGCGGGGCAGACGAAGGGAGCGACGGTGACGAACGGCAGGACGAAGACCGCTTTGGTGACCGGAGGCGCCGGCTTCATCGGCTCTCACATCTGCGATGCGCTGATCGGCGAGGGCGCGACCGTGGTCTGCCTCGACAATCTGATGACCGGGCGGCGCGAGAATCTGCGCCACCTCGAGCGCGAGAGCCGCTTCAACTTCATCGAGGCCGACGTCATCGACGCGCTGCCGCAGGAGCTAAACGGCATCGGCTTCACCCACATCTACCATCTCGCCTGCGCCGCCTCGCCGCCGCATTACCAGGCGGATCCGGAGCACACGATGCTCACCTGCGTGCTCGGCACGCGCAACCTGCTCCGCCTCGCCGAAGAGACCGGCGCGCGCCTCCTCCTGAGCTCGACCAGCGAGGTCTATGGCGATCCCGAAGTCCATCCCCAGCCGGAAAGCTATCGCGGCTGGACGAGCTGCACCGGCCCGCGCGCCTGCTACGACGAGGGCAAGCGCGCCGCCGAGACCCTGGTCTTCGACTACCAGCGCGCCGGCCGCGCCGACGTGCGCGTCGCGCGCATCTTCAACACCTACGGCCCGCGCATGCGCCCGGACGACGGCCGCGTCGTCTCGAACGTGATCTGCCAGGCGCTCGCCGGCGACGCCATCACCGTCTATGGCGACGGCTCGCAGACGCGCAGCTTCTGCTACGCCTCCGACCTCGTCGACGGCTTGATGCGGCTGATGGACAGCGACGTCACCGACGGACCGGTCAACCTCGGCAATCCCGTCGAGCTCACGGTGTGCGACCTGGTCGACCGCGTGCTGAAGCTCACCGGCTCCTCGTCGCGCATCGTCAACAGGCCGCTCCCGATCGACGACCCCCGCCGCCGCCGGCCCGACATAACGCGGGCGCGGACGCTGCTCGGCTGGGAGCCGAAGATCGCGCTCCAGGACGGGCTCGAGGCGACCGCCGCCTGGTTCGCGGAGGAGCGCGAGCGGCCGGTGTTCAACTGGCGCCGCGAGGAGCGCGCGGCGACCGCGCAGAGCCTCGCCGCCGAATAATCAGCGGCCGTAGATCCGGTCGAGGACACGCGCGACCTCGACCAGTCGCTCCGCTTGGGGATCGAAGCGCTCGCCCGCCGCGAGCCGCCGCGCCCAGTCGGCCGCCGCGCGCCCGCCCCAGTCGTCCGGCGGCGACGAGAGCGTCTCGCGGGCGGTGCCGCGATAGAGTTCGGCCTCGAAATCGTAGAAGCTGCCCCCGAGATTGCGCAGCGCCGCCCCGCCCTCGGTGCCGTAGAAGGCGGCCGAGATCACCGCGTCCTGCCCCGCCTGCAGCCGCCAGGAGCAGGCGAGCCGCACCGCCGTGCCGCCCTCGAGCTCGAAGGACGCGGCGGCATAATCCTCGACGCGGCCCTCGGAGAGCGGCTCGCCCGCGGCGACGAGCTGCGAGGAGACCGCGCCGACTTCGGGGAAGTCGAGCGCCCAGAGGGCGAGGTCGACGAGGTGGACGCCGAGATCCATCACGCAGCCGCCGCCCGACAGCGCCGGATCGTAGAACCAGGCCTTGTCCGGCCCGTAGGCGTTGTGGAAGACGAGATCGACGGCGTAGATCCGGCCGAGTGCGCCGCCCGCGGCGAGCTCGCGGATGCGGCGCATCCCGTCGGTGAAGCGGTAGGAGAAATCGACGGCGAGCAGCCGGTCCGCGGTACGCGCGGCCTCGACGACCGCCTGCGCTTCGGCGGCAGTGCGGCCGAGCGGCTTCTGGCAGAAGACCGCGGCCCCCGCTTCGTGCGCACGGATCGACTGCTCCGCATGCATCGCGCTCGGGGTCGCGATCACGACCCCGTCCAGCCCGAGCGCGAGCAGCTCCTCCAGCCCGTCCACCCGCGCGGCGCCGGGCGCGGCCTTCAGCGCCTCCGCGGCCATTTCGTCGGAAGGATCGGCGATCGCTGCCGCGTCTATGCCTCCTGTCGCGATCATAGCCTCCATCCGGTGCCGGCCGATCCAGCCGGTGCCGAGGAAGCCCACGCGCGGTTTCGCCATCAGGGGGTCACCAGCGCCTTGAGGAAGCCGTCCGGCCGGTCGCGCGTCGCGTTCAGCGCCTCGTCCAGCCGCTCCAGCGGATATTCGTGCGTGTAGAGCGGGGAGGGGTCGAGCCGCCCCGAGGCCACCGCCTCGACCGCCTCGCGAATGCCCTGAAGCGAGACCTGCGGATCGCGCTCATGGGCGTTCACCACGTCGATGCCCTTCCAGTTCCACATCTGCATGTTGACCTGCCGCGGCCCGTCCTGGTGGTAGCCGGCGACGATCAGCCTGCCGCCCTCGCGGACGAGCTCGCCGGCGAGGTCGAGCGGCCATTGCTTGCCGACCGCTTCGATCACGCGGTCGCAAAGCGCGCCGCCGGTCAGCGCCTTCACCGTCTCGACGATCGCCCAATGATCGTCCATCGGGATCGTCTCGGCCGCGCCGAAGCGGCGGGCGAGGTCGAGCGAGAAGGGCCGGCGGGAGATGGCGATGACGCGGGCGCCCGCGTCGGTGGCGAGCCGCGTCAGGATCGCGCCGAGCAAGCCGATGCCGACGATCGCCACCGTCTGGCCCGCGCGCACGTCGCTCCGCCGGAAGATGTTGAACGCGCAGCCCAGCGGCTCGCCCGGAAAGGGCTGGCCGGCGAGGCTCTCCGGGAGCTTCACGACGGCGCCCGCCTCCGCGACGTCGAACTCCGCATAGCTTTTGAACGAGAGCGCCGCGACCCGGTCGCCGACCGCCAGCCCGTCGACGCCCTCGCCGACGGCATCGATCGTGCCCCAGCCTTCATGGCCGAGCGCGCCGGGCTCGGTCGGAAATTGCATCCATTCCGGCCCCTCCCAGGGCGTCAGGTTGGAGGCGCAGACCCCGCAGCCTTCCAGCCGCACCCGCACCTGCCCCGGCCCCGGCTCCGGCCGCGCCACTTCCTCGATCCTGATCGTCCCCGGCGCCGCGAGCACGGCCGCGCGCATCGTCTTCGGCTCAGCGTTCATGCCGCGCGCCCTGCCCGCTCCGCGCCGCGAAGGGAAGCGTCGACTTTCGCGGATGCTGCGAGCAGCCACCTACTGCAACCCGGGCGAAGGCCCTCGCTCAGCGCGGCTGCCGTCGCGCCCTTTCGACGAGGTATCGGTGCAAAGCCTCGATCTCCTCGTCGGTGAAATTGCTGAGGTCGCGTTGGGCCACGGACGTCATCATCCCCAGATCCCTGCCCCCCGGCGGCACGCCCGTCCGCATCAGCGTCCTGAACTGCTCGAGGTCATAAGCGCCCACGATGTCGAGGCTCGGCGGCAGATTGTAGGGACGGCCGAAACTCGGGTTCGTGTCGGCCATGGGTGTCGGACCCCCGGCGAGGTCGGGGCCGTGGCATTCCGCGCAGATCGCCGCGGCCATTTGCCGGCCTTGCGCATGCTCGGGTCCAAGATCGGGCGGCATCATCGTGCGATACTGCCTCACCGCCTCGGCCTGCAGCCGGAAATCGCCGAGGATCAGCATCAGGCGGCCAGGCACGCCCAGCCGGAACGGCCTCGCTTCGCCCTCCTTCACCGGCAGCGTCCGGATCCAGGCGATCAAGGCAGCGGTTTCCTCGGGGGGCATACGCTGCGCCACCGCCGACGGCATCACGAGAAGCCCGCGGCCGCCGGGCGCGATTCCCTGGCGAATTGCGATGGTCAGCTCTTCGTCGCTTCTCTGGCGGACAAGACGGGTGAGGTTCGGCGCGATGATGTCGCCGACGAGCGGCGCCTCGAAGACCCGGTTTCCGGCCAGGTCGTCGCCATGGCAGGAGAGGCAGCCGTGAAGGCGTGCCAGCCGGTATCCCTGCGCGACGAGCGCGGGCGGCGCATTGGCGAGGGCCTGAGGTTCGGCCTGATAGTGCCGCCGCAGGATGATCTCGCTCCAGATGGAGGTGATCAGTAGGGCGATCAGGACCAGCGCCGTCAATCCGGCCAGGCCAATGCCGGCCGCTCGGAGAAGCTTCCTCATGTGCGCCTCCGCATGCCGGTGAGCCGG
>DASWMB010000113.1:0-2482 GCA_036399955.1 Allosphingosinicella sp.
ACGAGCGCGCCCGCCCGCTCTGGCCGAGCGACTGGGGCCGGGCACGGGTGCTGACCAGCGGCTTCGGCCACGGCGTCGCCATCTCGCCGCTCCATCTCGCTTCCGCTTATGCGGCGCTGGTCAACGGCGGCTTCTGGCGCCCCGCGACCCTGATGAAGGTCGACCGCGCGCCGCAGGGCCGCCGCGTCTATTCGGACGAGACCAGCTTCCGGATGCGCCAGTATCTGAGGATGATCGTCCAGCACGGCACCGGCCGCCGCGGCGACGCGCCGGGCTTCCGCGTCGGCGGCAAGACCGGCACCGCCGAGAAGGTCGCCGCCGGCGGCGGCTATTCGCGCCGGGTCAACGTTTCGACCTTCGCGGCGGCTTTCCCGATGGACGAGCCGCGCTATGTGGTCGTCGTCATGATGGACGCACCGCAGGGGACCGAGGAGACCCACTTCCTCACCACCGCCGCCTGGACCGCCGCTCCCGTCGTCAGCCGGGTGATCGCGCGGACCGGGCCGCTGCTCGGGATCATTCCCGATGCCGAACGGGACATCGACACGACGGAGTTGCTGCCGCTCATCGGCGCCGCGGAGCACTAGATGCGGCTCGGCGCCCTGATCGGCAGCGGCGACGACACCCCGGTCACCGGCTTCGCGATCGACCACCGGAAGGTCGCGCCGGGGACGGTGTTCGGCGCCTTCCGCGGCGAACGCTTCAACGGCGAGGACTTCATCGAGGGTGCGGTGGACGCGGGCGCGGTCGCCGTCGTCGCGCGGCCCGAGGCGAAGGTGCACGGCGCCGCCCATGTCGCGGCCGAGGAGCCGCGGCGGGATTTCGCGCGGCTCGCGGCGAAGTTCTTCGCCCCCTTCCCCAAGACCGTGGTCGCGGTCACCGGCACCAACGGCAAGACCTCGAACGTCGAGCTCTGCCGCCAGCTCTGGCGGATGGCGGGGCACCCCTCCGCCTCGATCGGCACGCTCGGCGTCACCACCGCCGACGACCAGGTGACGACCGGCCTCACCACGCCCGACATCGTCACCTTCCTCTCCAACATGGCCGGCCTCGCGAAGATGGGCATCGGCCACGCCGCCTTCGAAGCCTCGAGCCACGGCCTCTCGCAATACCGCACCGAAGGTCTGCCGGTGCAGGCGGCGGCCTTCACCAACTTCACGCGCGACCATCTCGATTATCACGTCACCATGGAGGCCTATTTCGAGGCGAAGATGCGGCTGTTCTCCGAAGTGGTCGATCCGGCCGGGACGGCGGTGATCTGGACGGACGATCCGAAGTCCGACGAAGTGGCGCGGCGCTGCAACGGGCGCGGCCTGCGCGTCCTCACCGTCGGCTCGCGCGGCGAGACGCTGCGCCTCGTCTCGCGCGAGACGACTGAGCTCGGGCAGAAGCTGACGATCGAAGCCGGAGGCACCCGCCATGTCGTGACGCTCGCCCTGATCGGCGCGTATCAGGCCGCGAATGCGCTCACCGCCGCGGGCCTGGTGATCGCGACCGGGGGCGACCTGCGCCAGACGCTCGCCAACCTCAGCCGGGTGCAGCCGGTCCGCGGCCGGCTCGAGCGGGCGGTGATCACCCGCGCGGGCGCGCCGGTCTATGTCGACTATGCCCACACCGCCGACGCGATCGAAAGCGCGATCGAGGCCTTGCGCCCGCACACGCCGGGGCGGCTGATCACCGTCTTCGGCGCCGGCGGCGACCGCGATCAGGGCAAGCGCGCGATGATGGGCGAGGTGGCCGCCCGCCTGTCCGACCTCGTCATTGTCACCGACGACAATCCCAGGAGCGAGGACCCGGCCGCGATCCGCCGCGACATCCTGGAAGGCGCCCCCGGCGCGCGCGAGGTTCCGGGCCGCCGCGACGCGATCGAGGCCGCGGTCGCCGAAGCGCGGGAGGGAGACATCATCCTCCTCGCCGGCAAGGGCCACGAGCAGGGCCAGATCGTTGGCGACCGGGTGCTTCCGTTCGACGACGTCACAGTCGCCCGGGAGTGCGCGGCATGAGCCCGCTCTGGACCGCCGAGGAAATCGCGGAAGCGACCGGGGGCACGCTCCACGGCCGCTTCGAAGCCAGCGGCGTCGCATTCGATTCCCGTGAAATCGAAGGCGGCGAGCTGTTCATTGCGCTGAAGGGCGAGACCACCGACGGGCATTTGTTCCTCGACCGTGCTTTCGCCTCCGGCGCCGCGGGGGCGTTGGTGAGCGAGGAGACGGTGCGGCCGCACGTCTGCGTCGCGGACACGACCGACGCTCTGAACGCGCTCGGACGAGCGTCTCGGGCTCGGAGCGAGGCTCGGATTTGCGGAGTGACGGGATCGGCCGGGAAGACGGGGACCAAGGAGGCGCTTTATGCCGCGCTCGCGCGCTCGGCGCCCGGCCGGGCACACCGCTCAGTGAAGAGCTACAACAACCACACCGGGGTGCCCTTGAGCCTGGCGCGCATGCCGGCGAACACCCGTTTTGGCGTGTTCGAAATGGGCATG
>DASWMB010000114.1:0-3577 GCA_036399955.1 Allosphingosinicella sp.
AGTGGAGGCCCGAGCCGGAATCGAACCGGCGTGCAAGGATTTGCAGTCCTCTGCGTAACCACTCCGCCATCGGGCCGCCGCCGCCGAAATGCGTGGGCCCGGCAGGAATGTCAACGCATTGCGCGCCTCCGGGGTCTGTGAGATGAACCGGGTCATGGCCCGTACCGCGGCATAGGCCCTGACGCGAGCGCTGCTCGCACTCGCTGCCGGGCTTTTGCCTGCTGTGCCGGCTGCGGCGCAAGCGGCCGGGACCGCGACCGTCGCGCGCGTCGGCGGCAGCCGGATCGTCTACCATCTTTCGCGCCGGTCGCCAGGGCGGCGGCAGCCGATCCTCGCCGTCTTCCACGGGTCCGGCTGCGAGCCGGTGGCGCAGAACCCTCGCATCCCGTCCATCGGTCCGCTGCTCGCGCCGCGCCATGCGATGCTGACGATCGAGAAATATGGCGTTCCCGCGCCCGCCGATGCGCAGACGGTCGAGGACTGCTCGGCCGATTACTGGCGCCGCAACACGCTCGGCCAGCGCGTGCTCGATGCGCTGCAGGTGATCGCCGCGCTGCGCCGGGAGCGCTGGTGGGACGGCAACATCGTCCTCTTCGGCGGCTCGGAAGGCGGTGCGGTCGCGGCGATGCTCGCGCCGCTCGTGCCGGAGACCGGGGCCGTCATCGTCTATTCCTCCGGCATCGGCGTCCCCGTCGGCGAGCTCGTGCGGATGGCGATCCCGCCGCATGTCGCCGCCGAGGCGGAGCGGGTCTATGCCGAGGCGCGGGCGAGGCCGGTGGGGGACCTGCGCTGGGGCGGCGCGAGCTACGCGTGGTGGGCGGATGCCGCCGACGTGCTGCCGGCACGAAGCCTCCTCCAGACGCCGGCGCCGGTCCTCCTCATCCACGGCACGCGCGACGAGTCGGCGCCGGTGGCGACGGCGCGCGCGACCCGCGATCTCCTCGCGCGCTCTCGCCGAACCGATTTCACCTACCGCGAATATGAGGGCTACAGCCATTTCATGGTCGATGCCGGGGGCGTGGACAGGCGGCCGCAGGTGCTCGCGGAAGCGGGGGCGTGGCTGCGGCGCCTGCCGCGGCGCTGAGCCGCGGCGGCACCCCTCCTGTCCGGGAGCGGACGGCGATCCGTCCGGAATCGGACATTTCTCCGCTTCCCTCCGCCTGAGCGTCAGGGCAGGATCGTGGCACGGCTCTTGCTGCTCTCTTGAAAGCGAGCAGGATCGGGGCCTTATCGGCTTGGCGCGCAGGAGCGAGGCCGATACAAGCCCGAGGACGAACAGAGTGTATTGCCTAGATAAGACAGTCGTGCGATAAGGCCCCCGATGAGCGATTACGATTTCGAGCATATGCGCCGCGCCATGGTGGCGAGCCAGCTGAGGACGACGGGAGTCGCCGATGCCAACGTGCTCACCGCGATCGGCGAGGTTCCGCGCGAGCGCTTCGTGCCGCGGGAGCGGGTGCCGATCGCTTATGCCGACGCGCTGGTGCCGCTCGGCCACGGGCGCGAGCTCAACCCGCCCATGGCCACGGCGCGCCTTCTAAGCGAGGCGAGCCCGCGCCGCAGGGACCGGGCGCTGGTCGTCGGCGCCGCCACCGGCTATTCCGCCGCCGTCCTCGCCCGGATCGTCGGGTCCGTCGTGGCCGTGGAGGAGGACGCGGCGCTCGCCGCGTTCGCACGCGAGGCGCTGGACGGCAGCGGCGTCGAGCTGGTCGAGGGGCCGCTGGCGCAGGGGCACGAGCCGGGCGCGCCCTACGACCTGATCGTCGTCGACGGCGCGGTCCAATCCGTGCCGGACGCGCTCGTGGCGCAGCTTGCCGAGGGCGGCAGGCTGGCCGCCGCCATCGTCGACCGGGGCGTCACCCGGCTGGGCGTCGGCCGCAAGGCTTCGGGCGCCTTCGGGCTCACCATCTTCACAGACGCGGCCGCGGCGATCCTGCCCGGCTTCGCGCAGCCACGTCAGTTCAGTTTCGAGAGAGCGGAGTAGGGATTTCGATGCGGGGAGGTTTGTTGGCGGCGGCCGGTGTGGCCGCGATGATGACGGCTGCGGCCGCGCAGGGCGAGACGCTGCGCGACGCGCTGGTCAAGACCTATGCGACCAACCCGACGATCATGGGCCAGCGCGCCCAGCTTCGCTCGCTCGACGAGGGCGTGGCGATCGCCCGCGCCGCGCGGCGGCCGCAGCTGTCGGGCACGGCGGGGGTCAACCAGAATATCTATTCCAGCGTCCGCGGCTTCGGCTCGGGCCGCAACCTCAATGCCGGCGTCGACGTCTCCTATCCCCTGTTCGACGCCGGGGCTAACCGCAACCGGATCGGCGCCGCCAACGAGCGGGTCTTCGCCGGCCGCGCCGCGCTCCGCGCGACCGAGGGCGACATCTTCACCGAAGCCGTCAGCGTCTACATGGACGTGATCCGCGACCGCTCGATCGTCAGCCTGAACCAGGGGCAGGTGCGCGTCCTCGAGACCAACCTGCGCGCGACCCGCGACCGCTTCGAGGTGGGCGACCTGACCCGCACCGACGTCGCCCAATCCGAGGCCCGGCTCGCGCTCGCCCGTTCCAACCTCGCCACCGCGGAAGGGCGGCTGCGCTCCAGCGAGGAGGGCTATCGCCGCATCATCGGCGACCTTCCGGCCGATCTCCAGCCGCCGCCGCCGCTGCCGCCGCTGCCCGCGACCCCCGATCAGGCGGTCGAGATCGCGCTCGCCAATAACCCCGACCTGATCTCGGTCGCGGCGCAGATTCGCGCCGCCGGCCGCGACATCTCGGTCGCCCGCGCGGGTCGGATGCCGACCGTGTCGGGCGTCACCCAGGGCGACTATACCAACTATCTCGGCTCGGCCGACCAGCAGTTCGGCGGCACCGGCAACTCCAATTCGATCGCCTCCTCGGCGATCGGCGTGCAGGCGCGGATCCCGATCTACCAGGGCGGCGCGGTCAGCGCGCGCGTCCGGCAGTCGCAGGCGCTGCAGGGCCAGCTGCTCGAGCGCGGGATCGAGACGGAGCGCTTCGTCGTCGCGACGACGCGGGCCGCCTTCGCCAGCTACCGCGCCGCGCTCGAGGCGATCGAATCGAACGAGGTCGCGGTCGCCGCCAACACGCTGGCGCTCGAAGGCACCCGCGCCGAGCAGACTGTCGGCACGAGGAACGTGCTCGACGTCCTCAACGCCGAGCAGGAGCTGCTGAACAGCCAGGTCCAGCTCGTCTCCGCCCGCCGCGACGCCTATGTCGCCGGCTTCGCCTTGCTCAATGCGATGGGCCGGGCGGAGGCCGAGGATTTGAACCTCGACGGCGGGGCGCTCTACGATCCGGTCGCCAACTACAACCGCGTCAGCCGCCGCAGCTCCGACTGGTCGGACGACGACGCGCCGGTGCCGGTGTCGACGCGCACCGTCACCGGGCCGGCCGCAGCGGTTCCGATCGAGGAACGGCGTCAGGATACGGTGACGCAGCCCCCGCAATCTCCCCAGTGACAGCGCCGCAGGAATGAGGGATAAGGCCCTCGCCATGGGGGATATCCAGCAAGATCCGTCGATGGAGGAGATCCTCGCTTCCATCAAGCGGGTGATCGCCGAGGAC
>DASWMB010000115.1:0-14304 GCA_036399955.1 Allosphingosinicella sp.
CCTGCGGCTGGTCCCCCTCCCCGTTCCGGGGAGGATCGGTTCACCCCAGCCGCTGTTCCACCAGCGCCTTCAAATCCGCTTCCGGCCTGGCGCCGTAGTGGGAGATGATCTCGGCGGCGGCAATGGCGCCGGTGGTGAGGCTCCGCTCGAGATCGGCGCCGCGGGCGTGGGCGGCGAGGAAGCCGGCCGCGAACAGGTCGCCGGCGCCGGTGGTGTCGACGACGCGGTCGACCGGCTCGGCGGGCACGTCGGCCCGCTCGCCGCCGGCGATCGCCAGCGCGCCCTTCTCGCTGCGGGTGACGACCAGCACCGGCACCTTCGCCGACAGGCCGAGCGCCCCTTCGAGGCCGGACGCGCCGGTCAGCGCGACGACCTCGTCCTCGTTGGCGAACAGGATGTCGACGAAGCCGCCCTCGATCAGCTGCAGGAAGCCCTCGCGGTGGCGGTCGACGCAGAAGCTGTCGGACAGGGTGAAGGCGACCTTGCGGGCGGCGCCGCGGGCGATCTCGATCGCCTGGGTCATCGCCCGGCGCGGCACCTCCGGGTCCCAGAGATAGCCTTCGAGATAGAGGATCGCGGCGTCCTCGATCTGCTTTGGATCGATCGCTTCGGCGGGAAGATGCTGAGCGGCGCCGAGGAAGGTGTTCATCGTCCGCTGGCCGTCCGGCGTCACCAGCACCATCACGCGGCCCGTGGCGACGCCGATGTCGATGGCGGGTGTCTCGAACTCGACGCCGACGCTGCGGATGTCGTGGCGGTAGATCTCGCCGAGCTGGTCCTCGGCGACCTGGCCGATGAAGCCGGAGCGCCCGCCGAGCGCGGCGACGCCGGCGGCGGTGTTGCCTGCCGAGCCGCCGCTCATCTCCCGCCCCGGCCCCATATGGTCGTAGAGCCGGGTCGCCTCGCCGGCATCGATCAGGCGCATGGAGCCCTTTTCGAGGCCCTCGCGCGTCAGGAACTCGTCGTCGACGGCGGCGATGACGTCGACGACGGCGTTGCCGATGGCGAGCACGTCGAGGCGGGGATCGGGCAAAGGGGGTCTCCAAAGGTGCGGGAAAGCGCCGCCCGTAGCCGCCGCGCCGCCGGAGCGTCAACCGAGAGGCGTTGAGCGGCGGCGGGCGGACGCCTAGGGCGGCGCGATGATCCGCGCCTTCAGCCTCGCCATCGGCCAACTCGGCGACCCGCGCATCCGCGTCGTGCTGGTGAAATCCGTGCTGCTGACGCTGGCGATCTTCGCAGCAGCGGCGGCGCTTGCCGGCTGGGCGCTCGCCGGCGCCAATCCCTGCGCCTGGGGGCCGCTCGATTCGGAATGCACGATCGCGAGCGGGATGGGCGCGGCGATCGCCGCCCTGCTCGCGCTTGCGTCGCTCTGGCTGCTGTTCCCGGCCGTCGCCATGGCGGTGCTCGGCCTGTTCGCGGACGAGGTGGTGGAGGCGGTGGAGGCGCGGCACTATCCGGCGGCGGCGGCCAGCGCGCGGCGGCCCTCGATGGCGGAGGGGCTCGGGATCGGGCTGCGCTCGGCCGGGCGGCTGATCCTGTGGAACGTCGCCGCGCTGCCCGGCTACATCCTGCTGCTGGTGACGGGGATCGGTCCGTTCCTCCTGTTCTTCGCGGTGAACGCGGTGGCGCTCGGGCGCGACCTCGGCGAGACGGTGGCGGTCCGGCACCATCGCGGCGAGGCGCTGGAGCGGCGGCTTGCGGCGACCCGTGGCCGGCGCGCGCTGCTCGGCCTCTTCGTCACGTTCCTTTTCATGATCCCCTTCGCCAATCTGCTGGCGCCGGTGGTCGGCGCCGCGATGGCGACGCACCTGTTCGGCGGGGAGGGGCGATGAAGCGAGCTTTGATCCTGACGGGCGCGGCCCTGCTCGGCGCCTGCACCCCGCGCGCGGTCGGCGAAGTGGCGCCGGCGGCGACGCCGCGGCCGCGGCCGGGCCCGCCGCCGGCCCGTGCCGTCCAGGGCCTCGAGGCGGTGATCGGACGGACGGCGGCGGCGCTCACCGCCCAGTTCGGCCGCGCCGCGCTCGACATCCGCGAGGGGACGGCGCGCAAGCTCCAGTTCGAGAGCGCGACCTGCGTGCTCGACGCCTATCTCTATCCGCCCGCGGCCGGCGGCGAGCCGATCGTCACCCATGTCGACGCGCGCACGACCGACGGCCGCGACTTCGACCGCGCGAGCTGCGTCGCCGCGCTGAGCGCGGCGCGGGGGACGCGGTAGCTCCCTCTCGCGCTTGCGGGAGAGGGCTGGCGAGAGGGTCTTCTTCTTCTTCTTCTTCCTCTTCTCAGCGGCATAAAGAAGAAGAAGACCCTCTCCCTCCCGCCGCTACGCGGCGGGCCCCGCCCTCTCCCGCAAGCGGGAGAGGGCCCATGTTGCCGCTTCGGCCACCACGGCGTCTTCATCCCTCGTCAGCCGCTCGAGCACCGGCACCAGCTCGGCGCGCCCGCTGTTGCCCGCCGCGATCGCCGCGTTGCGCACCATCCGCCCACGCCCGATGCGCTTGATCGGGGAGCCGGCGAAGACCTTGCGGAACGCGGCGTCGTCGAGGGCGAGGAGATCGGCGAGGCGCGGTGCGGCGAGCTCGGCGCGGGGGAGGAAGGCCTTGTTGGCGCGGGCGGCGTCGGCGAAGCGGTTCCAGGGGCAGACGGCGAGGCAGTCGTCGCAGCCGTAGATGCGGTTGCCGATCGCCTCACGGAATTCATCGGGGATCGGGCCCTTGTGCTCGATCGTGAGGTAGGAGATGCAGCGCCGCGCATCGAGGCGGAAGGGGGCGGGGAAGGCGCCCGTCGGGCAGGCGTCGAGACAGGCCGAGCAGCTGCCGCAATGGACCTTGTGCGGCGCCGCGGAGGGCTCGAGCTCCAGCGTCGTGTAGATCGCGCCGAGGAACAGCCACGATCCGTCGCGGCGGCTGACGAGGTTGGTGTGCTTGCCCTGCCAGCCGACCCCGGCGGCCTCGGCAAGCGGCTTTTCCATCACCGGCGCCGTGTCGACGAACACCTTGAGCTCGCAGCCCGCTTCCTCGACCAGCCAGCGGGCGAGGGCCTTCAGCGCCTTCTTGATCAGCTCGTGATAGTCCGCGCCCTGCGCATAGATCGAGATGCGGCCGCGGTCGGGGACGGCGGCGAGCGCGAGCGGGTCGCCGGCGGGCGCGTAGCTCATCCCCAGCGAGATCACCGAGCGCACTTCGGGCCACAGCCCGCGCGGCGAGGCGCGGCGCTCGGCCGTCTCCTCCATCCAGATCATCTCGCCGTGGCAGCCTTCGGCGAGCCACCGCCGCAGCCGCTCGCCGCTCTCCGGCGCCGCGTCGGCGGGCGCGACGCCGAAAGCCGCGAAGCCGAGCTCCCTCGCCTTCTCCTCGAGCCGCTCGCGCAACATGGGCCTGCCTGTGGTCACTCGCGCCCGCTAGCACAGGAGCGGCTGATCTTCCCGACCCTTTTCACCGCGCATGCCGAGCGCCTCTCATAGGCAGGGCGGAGAGACTCGAGGGAACGCATCGCCGCGCTTTCGGACCTCAAGCCTATCGCCTATATGGCCGCGATGAAGATCCGAGATCCCAAGACCTTCCACGTCAAAAGCTTCGGCTGCCAGATGAACGCCTATGACGGCGCGCGCATGGCCGAGCTGCTCGAGGCGGAAGGCATGGAGGCGGCCGCGGAGGCGGGCGAGGCGGATCTCGTCGTCCTCAACACGTGCCACATCCGCGAGAAGGCGGCCGAGAAGGTCTATTCGGACATCGGCCGGCTGATGAAGCGCGGCCAGGAGAAGGGCGCCACGCCGATGATCGCCGTCGCCGGCTGCGTCGCGCAGGCCGAGGGCGAGGAGATCCCGCGCCGGGCGCCCGGCGTCGACGTCGTCGTCGGCCCGCAGGCCTATCACCGCCTCCCGCAGCTGGTCGCGCAGGCGAAAGCGGGCGGCCGCGCGCTCGACACCGACATGCCGCTCGAATCGAAGTTCGGAGCGCTGCCGGCGCGGCGGCGGCAGGGGCCGAGCGCCTTCCTGACGGTGCAGGAAGGGTGCGACAAGTTCTGCACCTATTGCGTCGTCCCCTATACGCGCGGCGCGGAAGTCTCGCGCGGGTGGGACGCGATCGTCGCCGAGGCCGAATCGCTGGTCGCGATGGGCGCGAAGGAGATCACGCTCCTCGGGCAGAACGTCAACGCCTGGGAGGAAGAGGGGCGCGGACTCGACGCGCTGATCCGGACGCTGGCGGAGCTGCCCGGCCTCGCCCGTATCCGCTACACGACCAGCCATCCCAACGACATGACGGACGGCCTGATCCGCGCCCACGGCGAGGTCGACAAGCTGATGCCGTTTCTCCACCTTCCCGTGCAGTCCGGCAGCGACAGGGTGCTGAAGGCGATGAACCGCAGCCACACGACCTTGAGCTACCTCGCCATCCTCGATCGGGTGCGGGCGGCGCGGCCGGACATCGCGCTTTCCGGCGACTTCATCGTCGGCTTCCCGGGCGAGACCGACGCCGAGTTCGAGGAGACGCTGAAAATCGTCGCGGCCGTGAACTACGCCCAGGCTTACTCGTTCAAATATTCCCCGCGGCCGGGAACGCCTGCCGCCGAGATGGACGGACAGGTGCGCGAACAGGTGAAGGACGAGAGGCTGCAGCGGCTCCAGGCCCTGATCAACGAGCAGCAGCTCGCCTTCAACCGCGCGACGGTCGGCAGGCGCACCACGGTGCTGCTCGAACGGGCCGGCAGGAAGCCGGGCCAGCTCGTCGGCAAGTCGCCCTGGCTGCAGTCGGTCCACCTCGAGACGGCGGCGCGGATCGGCGACATCGTCGAGGTCGAGATCCTCGCGGCGGGACCGAATAGCGTCGCCGGGGCCGAGCTGGTGAGGGCGGCCGCCTGATGGCGCAGAAGAAGGCGGAAGCCGCTCCCCGCGCCAGGCTCGAGCTCCAGTTCGAGCAGCCGCACCTGATGGGTCCGCTGTTCGGCGAGTTCGACCGCAACCTGGTCGCGATCGAGGACAAGCTCGGCGTCTATATCGCCGCGCGCGGCACCAAGCTGCAGATCGAGGGCGAGCCCGAGGACGCGGCCCGCGCCCGCGACGTCCTCCAAGGCCTCTACAACCGGCTCGACGAGGGCCAGGACATCGACGCCGAGACGGTCGGGGCGGTGATCGCCATGGCGGGGCAGCCGACGCTCGACGGGATCATCTCCACGGACGTCGCCGAGCCGCCCAAGGTGATGATCCGCACGCGCAAGAAGACGATCGTGCCGCGGACCCGGACGCAGGCCGTCTACATGGAGGCGCTGGCGCGCGACGACCTCATCTTCGCGCTCGGGCCGGCAGGCACCGGCAAGACCTACCTGGCCGTCGCTCAGGCCGTGCAGCAGCTGATCGGCGGCTCGGTCGACCGGCTGATCCTGTCGCGCCCCGCGGTGGAGGCGGGCGAGCGCCTCGGCTTCCTTCCCGGCGACATGAAGGAGAAGGTCGACCCGTATCTGCGCCCGCTCTACGACGCGCTCTACGACATGCTGCCGACCGAGCAGGTCGAGCGCCGGATCGCATCGGGCGAGATCGAGATCGCCCCGATCGCCTTCATGCGCGGGCGCACTCTCTCCGACGCCTTCATCATCCTCGACGAGGCGCAGAACACCACGCCGCAGCAGATGAAGATGTTCCTGACGCGCTTCGGCATGCGCTCGCGGATGGTCGTCTGCGGCGACCCGCTCCAGATCGACTTGCCCAATCCGGGGATGTCCGGCCTCGCCGACGCCGTCGGTCGGCTCGAGTCGGTGAGCCGGATCGCGACGATCCGCTTCGGCGCGGCCGACGTCGTCCGCCACCCCCTCGTCGGCCGCATCGTCGAAGCCTATGAAGGCCCCGACAGTGCACCGCGCTGAGGCGGCGAGCCGCACATGATCCTGGTCGAGGCCGATGCTTCGGGAGAGTGGGACAGTCGCACCGACTGGGCGGCGCTTGCCGAGGAGGCGGTGAGGGCGGCGGTCGGCGCGAGCGTTCACCCCGCGCTCCTCGACAGCCCGCTCGCCGTCGAAATATCGGTCCGCTTCGGATCCGACGATGGCGTCCGGGTGCTGAACGCCGGCTACCGGGCCAAGGACAAGCCGACCAACGTGCTCTCCTTTCCGATGATGGAGCCGGACCTGATCGCGTCGCTCGCTGCCGCCGGCGCGGGCGAGGCGCTGCTCGGCGACGTCATCCTCGCTCACGGCGTCTGCGCGCGCGAAGCCGCCGCGAAGCGGATCGCCATCCGCGACCATGCCGCCCATCTGATTGTCCATGGCACGCTCCATCTCCTCGGCTATGATCACGAGACCGGGGACGACGATGCCGAGGCGATGGAGGAGACGGAGACGCGCGCGCTCGCCGCTCTCGGCATCGCCGATCCTTACGCAGCCAAAGAGGTGCAAGCCTAGGAATGCCCGAAGATTCAAGTAGCACCGCCGCCGAGAGCGGGGGCAGTTTCTGGAAGGGGCTTCGCACCTTCCTGTTCGGCGACGACGGCGAGACGACGCTTCGCGATCAGATCGAGGAGGTGATCGAAAGCCGCGAGGGCGAGCGCCCGGCGGTCGGAGACCTGACCCATGTCGAGCGCCAGATGCTCAAGAACCTCCTCCATTTCGGCGAGCGCACGGCCGACGACCTCGCCGTCCCGCGCGGCGAGATCGTCGCCGTGCCGTCGACCATCTCCTTCGAGGAGCTGGTCGCCGCCTTCGCCGAGGCGGGTCACAGCCGCATGCCGGTCTATGAAGGCAGCCTCGATACGATCGTCGCGATGATCCACATGAAGGACGTGTTCGCGCTGCGCGTCTCCGGCGCCGAGCCGCCGGCGGACCTCACCTCCCTCTACCGGACGCCGCTCTACGTGCCCGAATCGATGGGCGTGCTCGATCTCCTCGCCCGGATGCGCGCCGAGCGGGTCCATCTCGCCATCGTCGTCGACGAGTTCGGCGGCACCGAGGGGCTGGTGACGATCGAGGACGTCGTCGAGGAGATCGTCGGCGACATCGAGGACGAGCATGACGAGGAGCCGGAGGGCATGCTGATCCCGCTCGACAACGGAGCCTGGGACGCCGACGCGCGCGCCGAGCTGGAGGATGTGGCCGAGACGATCGACGCCCGCCTGGGCGTGGTCGAGGAGGACGTCGACACGCTCGGCGGCCTCGCGCTGGTCCTCGCCGGCCATGTTCCGCAGCAGGGGGAGATCATCGACCATCCGTCCGGCTGGAGGCTCGAGGTGACCGAGGGCGATGCGCGGCGCGTCAACCGCCTGCGCCTCCACGCGCCCGAGGAGACGGCGCTCAGCGCTTAAGGGGAGGGATGCGATGGAGTTCGAGCATATCCGGCTGGAGCACAGCCCCGCCGCCGTCGCGACGGTAACCCTGGCGCGGCCCGATCGCCTCAACGCGCTCTCCGGCCAGACGGTGGACGAGCTGCGCCAGGCGGTCGAGGCGGTCGCGGCTTCGGACGCACGCTGCCTCCTGCTCGCCGGGGAAGGACGCGGCTTTTCGAGCGGCGCGGACCTCGCCGGCGGCGGCGGCCGCCCCGACGATGCCGGGCTCGCGCTCGAAAAGCATTTCAACCCGCTGATCGAGGCCTTGTTCGCCCTCGATATCCCTGTGGTCGCGGCGGTGAACGGACCCTGCGCCGGCGCCGGCTGCTCGCTCGCGCTCTCGGCCGACATCGTCGTCGCCGGCCGCTCGGCCTATTTCCTCCAGGCCTTCGTCAATATCGGGCTCATCCCGGACGCCGGCGCGACCTGGCTGCTGCCGCGCCTGGCCGGCCGCGCGCGGGCGATGGAGATGATGCTGCTCGGCGAGCGCGTGCCGGCGGAAAAGGCGCTCGAATGGGGCCTCGTCTCCCGCGTCGTCGAGGACGAATTCCTGATCGAGGAAGCGGTGCGGCTCGCGGCCGATCTGGCGCGCGGGCCGACGGTGGCGCTCGGCCTCGTCCGCAGGCTCGCCCGGGATGCGGAGCAGCTGCCGTTGAGCCAAGCGCTTGCCGCGGAGCGCGCCGCCCAGCGCAAGGCCGGCGAGACGCAGGACTTCCGCGCCGCGGTGATCGCGTTCCTGGAGAAGCGGCAGCCCCGCTTCGAAGGCCGCTAGGGCGATTTCATCCGCGTCGCGCCGCGCTTCGGCGTGGCGTCGTTGAGCTTGTTGCCGTGCACGGCATTGCCGCTGACGCCCTTGGCCTCCTGCGCCTCCTCGAGCGCCGGATTGCCGGTGTTGTTGCTGCTTTTGCCGCCGCCGCTGTTGCTGCGCATCGGTGATCTCCTTCGAATCTTGCGGACCAACGCCGCCGGGCGCGATCCGTTGCGCATTCGTCGAGGCGCCGAAGCCGTTCGTCGAACCGAGGCTTGGTTCGCAGAAAGGAGCGGCATGGCAGTCGAAGGACGCGCGCGGGGCCCCGCGCGGGCGGCCACAAGGCGAGGGCGGACGGGGCAGGTCCCCCCCGCCGCAACCCAGGGCCGCCACACCGGCCGAGACGAAGGAGAAGAATGATGCAGTTCCGTCCGTTCATCCTCGCCGTCGCAGCCGCCGCTGCCGGCCTCGCCACCTTCACCGCGGTTTCGCCCGCCATCGCCGCCGACGGCAGCGTCGTCGTCGCCTATGAGGAGCTGAACCTCAACTCGGCCGCCGGCCGCGCCGTCCTCGACCGCCGGATCGAGCGCGCCGCCCGCCAGGTCTGCGGCACCGCCTTCATCAACGAGCTCGACATCGCGGCCGGCGTCAACGCCTGCCTCGCCGAGACGATCGCCGCCGCCCGCCGCCAGCTCGGCGAGGCGACGGGCGAGCATCATGCGGCTCTCCGCGTGGTCCGCGCCGCCAACTAGCCCACCCGCCGGCGCGGGCCGCCAACTGGAGGCGACGGCACCACCCCCCGGGAGCCGTCGCCTCCTTCCTTGCGTCCGCCACAGCTCAGGCCGCGCCGAACGGCACCACCTTGTTCTCGGCATCGTGACCGATGTCGGCGCGGCCGAGATAGGGGATGCCGGAGCGCTCGCACCAGTGGCGGAAGACTTCTTCCTCGGTCTCGCCGAAATCCGGATCGTTCAATGGGACCTCGCTGCAGCGGCCGAGCCTGATGCCGGCGACGCGGCGGACGTCCGGATTGGAGGTGATGTGGAACATCGCGCGGTCGGTCCGGTACATATGCTCGGAGACGTCCTCGAGGAGGAGGACGTGGCCGGCAAGGTCCGGCTGCAGCGGCGTTCCGATCATGTGGGCGAAGACGGTGATGTTGAACGCGGCGCTCGGGCCGTCGAGCCCGGGCTCCAGCGTCTCCGGGGCGCGGCGCGTCAGCCAGTGGAGGGCGCGCAGCACCGCCGCATCGCCGCCCGCCCTGATCACGTCGCGGACCATCGGACCGTGAGCCACCGTGCCGATGCCGGCGCGGTGGAGGCCGGCGAGGAGATAGCCGGCGTCGCTATAGCCGAGCCAGGTTTTGCCGCGCGCCGCCTCCCCCACGCCGGCGAGCACCTCCTCCGCAATCCGGCAGGAGCCGTAGCCGCCGCGGGCGAACCAGATCGCGTCGTAGCCGGGATCGTTCGCCGCCTCGAGAAAAGCGGCCGCCCGCTGGCGGTCGGTGCCGGCGAAATGATTGTGGCTGAGGAAGCATTGCGGATGGAAGTGGAGCGCCGCCTCCGGCACGTGCGCGGCGGCGAGCGCGGCGACGCGGGCGGCGTCCTCCTCGCGGATCGGCGTCGACGGCGCCACCACACAGATGCGCATGCGCTCTCCGTTTGAAATGCGTCGGCGGGATCAATAGGGCGGCGCGATGGAGAGCGGCAAACCCTATTTCTTCTGCGGGATCGGCGGCAGCGGCATGCTCCCGCTCGCCTGCATCGTGCGGGCGCGCGGGCATGAGGTGGGGGGCTCGGACCGCTCGCTCGACCAGCAGCGGCTCGGCGGCAAGTTCGATTTCCTCCGCCGGCTCGGCATCGGCCTCTTCCCGCAGGACGGAAGCGGCCTTTCGAGCGCGGACCAGGTCCTCGTCACTTCGGCGGCGATCGAGGAGACGGTGCCGGACGTCGTTCGGGCAAAGGAGCTCGGCTGCGCGCGGCTGACCCGGCCGCAGCTCCTCGCCGAGCTGTTCAACGAAGCGCCGGTCGCGATCGCCGTCGGCGGCACGAGCGGCAAATCGACCGTCACCGGGATGATCGGCTGGATCTTCCATGAGGCGGGGCTCGACCCGACGGTGATGAACGGCGCGGTGATGAAGAATTTCGCCGGCGAGGAGACGCCCTTCGCCAGCGCTCTGGTCGGCGGCAGCGGCGTCTTCGTCAGCGAAGTGGACGAAAGCGACGGCTCGATCGCGCTCTACCGGCCGACGGTCGCGGTGCTGAACAACGTCACGCTCGACCACAAGTCGCTCGACGAGCTCAGGCACCTGTTCCGCGATTTCGCGCTCGAGGCGGGGACGGTGGTGCTCAACCTCGACGACGAGGAGACGCGCCTCCTCGCGGCCGCGTTGCCGGAGGAGCGGACGGTCACCTATTCGCTGGAGGATCCGGCGGCGCGGATCGGCGGCTCGCGGCTCGTCGAGCTGCCGCTCGGCATCGAGTTCGACGTCACCGACCGGGCGAGCGGCGAGACCGCCGCGGTGCGCCTCCAGGTGCCCGGCCGCCACAATGCGGCCAACGCGCTCGGCGCCATCGCGGCTGCCCAGGCGGCGGGCGTGGAACTCGCCGTCGCCGCCGGGGCGCTGTCGCGCTTCGCCGGGCTGAGGCGGCGTTTCGAAGTCGTGGGCGCGGCGGCGGGCGTCACCGTGATCGACGATTTCGCGCACAATCCGGACAAGATCGCCGCCACCCTTTCGACGCTCCACGCCTTTCCCGGGCGGCTCCTCGTCTACTTCCAGCCGCACGGCTACGGGCCGCTCAGGACGATGCGGCAGGAGCTGATCGACTGCTTCGCCGCCAATCTTCGCGAGGAAGACGTGCTGATCCTCTCCAGGCCGGCCTATTTCGGCGGCACGACCGACATGTCGGTGACCAGCGCCGACATCGTCGCGGGCGTGTGCGCGGCGGGTCGCGGCGCCGAATATGTCGAGGAGCGCGAGGAGGCGGGCGCGGGGCTGGCGGAGCTCGCGAGCCCGGGCGACCGGATCGTCGTCATGGGCGCGCGCGACGACACCCTGTCGGACTTTGCGGCGCGGGTGCTGGAACGGCTCGGCTAAACGAAAACGGCGGACCCGAAGGCCCGCCGCTTTGCGAGGTACTGGTGAAGAGGGTCAGCCGGCGACGGTGAGGTCGACCTTCTCGACCCATTCCGGGAAGAAGACCGGGTCGCGGTTCGACCAGCCCGGCGCGGTGGCCGCCGCTTCGCTGATCGACTGGAGGAGCGCCCGGCGCTTGTCGGGATGGAGGTGCGGGAGGGCGGCCGCCGCGCAGAAGGCGGCCGGCAGCCACGGCCGCACCGCGGCGCCGATCAGGCGCTCGTAGAGGAAGCGGTAGGCGGCGAAATCGGGGAGCTTGTCCTGGCCGAGGTCGAAGGCGGTCATGGTGACGAGCGGCGCCATCAGGGGCTCCATCTCGTCGAGGCCGCTGTCGTCCGGCACATGGGTGCGGATATGGTCGAGCCGGCGGTAGACCCGCTCCTGGGCGCGGATGCTGGCGGCTTCCCCGACGTCGCGCGACCAGCGCTTGATCGCGTCGCGGCGGCCGAGGCCGACATCGAGCGCGCGCCGGATGTAGCGCTGGGTTCCCTTCGGAAAGCTGCCGAATTCCTTCATTTCGAGCAAGGTCAGCGCGCCGTCGGCGGGCCTCGTCTGCGTACCCATGATCCCACTCCTTCTGCCCCGGCGGAGATCATGCGCTTAAAACGGTTACCGACCGCTTAACCAAATCCCCGCTCCCCGTTCAGAATTGAATCAGAGTTCGACTCCAGCGGCAATGGAGAAAAGGAAACGCGCCGAGCGGCGGTCCGGCGACTGTCGCAAACGCGCAACAGAGCTTTTGTGGGACTGACCGGAAAGGCCGCTCCTTTCGATGCCGCAACATTTCCGCCGCGGCTTATTTCCTGTGGATAAGTTCGCTGCCCGCGCCGGGCGAAGCTGCTATGGCAGAGATCGGGAGGGGCCGGTGGGCGGCGAAGCGGGACGATCGGGGCATCGCGATTCGGAAGGTTCGGAGGCGCTCGGCGCCGCCGACGAGCTCGGCTATCGCCGTCCGCTTCCCGACTTTTCGACCAACGGCGGCGCCGCTTCTGCGAACGACGGCCGGCGGCAGCCCTTTTTCGCCGGCGAGGGGCTATCAGGCGACATGGACAAAGCCCTGCCGAGCTCGCTTCAGCGGCGCCTGCCGGATCTCGGCATTGCCGTGAAGTCGATCGTCGGCTTCTGGCTGCTCTACATGGGCCTCATCACGCTGCGCGCGCTCGTGCTGATGATGCCGGATTTCTGGGACGCGATGGCGCGCCGCTCGATCGCGGCGACCTTCGGCGCCGGCATCACCTTCCTCGTCTACCTCGCGATGCGCCGCACCGCCGCTTCGAGCCTCCGGACCAAGGCGATCGCCGCGGCCTTCCTCTGCCTGCCGGCGGCGCTCGCCTTCACCTCGGTCAACTACACGCTCTTCTACCTCCTGAAGCCGCTCGATCCCGAGAAGATGGACCCGGTCTGGCGCGGCATGAGCGAGCTCGAGATGGCGTTCCGCTCGATCGTCGAGACGGCGCTCAGCTGGTACTTCCTGTTCGCCGCCTGGGCCGCGCTCTACGTCGCGCTGAGCTATGCGACCCAGCTCCGCGCCGCCGACCGCCGCGCGGCGATGCTCGAGCGCCAGGCGCAGGACGCGCAGCTCCGGGCGCTCCGCTACCAGATCAACCCGCATTTCCTCTTCAACACCTTGAACTCGCTCTCGTCCCTCGTCCTCACCCAGCGCACCGACACGGCCGAGCGGATGATCATGAACCTCTCGACCTTCTTCCGGACCACCCTGTCGGCCGATCCGACGGCCGACGTCTCGCTGGAGGAGGAGATCAAGCTCCAGCGCCTCTATCTCGACATCGAGCAGATCCGCTTTCCGGATCGCCTGCGGGTCGTGACCGACGTGCCGGAGCCGCTGATGAGCGCGCGCGTCCCCGTCCTCCTCCTCCAGCCGGTGGTCGAGAATGCGGTGAAGTACGGCGTCGCCCGCTCCCGCTCGGCCGTGACGATCCGGATCGCGGCGTTCGAGGAAGCGGGGCGGCTCCACATCAAGGTGAAGGACGACGGCGAGGTGCCGGCCGAGCCGCCGGGCGAGGACGACGGCAGCGGCAGCAGCTCGACCGGCGTCGGCATGCGCAACGTCTGCGACCGCCTCGTCGCCCGCTACGGTCTCCAGGCGGGCTGCTTCCACGGACCGGACCCCGAAGGAGGATATACGGTGCACATCGTCCTGCCGATCAGCCACCAGGGCCGCGATGGCTGAGGGCGCTCCGCTCCGCGTGCTGATCGTCGACGACGAGCCGCTCGCCGTCGAGCGGTTGCAGCTGCTGCTCGCCCGCTGCGAGGGGGTGAGCCTGGTCGGCACCGCGAACGACGGCGAGGCGGCGCTGCGCATCGCCGAGGCGGTCGAGCCGGACCTCGTCCTCCTCGACATCGCCATGCCGGGCATGGACGGCATCGACGTCGCCCGCGCGCTCTCGCAGTCGAAGGTCTCGCCGGCGGTGATCTTCGCCACCGCCTTCGACAATTTCGCGGTGACGGCCTTCGACATCGCCGCCGTCGACTATCTGATGAAGCCCGTCGAGATCGAGCGGCTGCAGCGGGCGCTCGAGCGGGCGAAGCGGCAGAAGGAGGCGGCGCCCGCCGCCGGCACCGGCGCCGGCTCCGCTTATGTGGAGGAATTCTGGGTGCCCGACCATAGTGGCCTCGTCAGGATCGGAGCGCGCGACATCGAGCGGATCACCGCCGAGCGCGATTATATGCGCCTCCATGTCGGCCGCCGCTCCTGGCTGATCCACCGCACCATCGCCAAGCTGGAAGAGGATCTCGATCCGGCGATGTTCATCCGCGTTCACCGCTCGGTGATGCTGCGGCGCGACACCATCACCGGCCTCTACCGGGACGAGGGCGGCCACTGGGTGGCGCGGCTGGCCGACGGCGGCGAGCAGCGTATCGGCCGCTCCTACGCGGACGACGTGAAGAAGCTGGCCGGCCGGGGCTGACGCCACGGATCGTTTATAACGCACGTTAGTTTTTGCGGCGAGCGGACGCCTTTGCGCGGCCTGTCTCCCTCTACGCGCGAATCTCTTGCACTTGGTGCGCGTTTGAGGCTTATCAGCGCAGCACATAACAGGAGGGACATATGGCCAAGGGGACTTCAGGTGGATCGGGCGGCGGAGCACGCG